>CALBKP010000042.1 GCA_937895825.1 uncultured Alistipes sp.
TAACGATGTTCGAGATAATACCGTTTACACGTCCTAATGTTTTCATTCGTTTATGTAGTTTTATTGTTTATTCACAAGTTGCTTAGCATCAAAATCGGCAATAAGGCGATCAAGCATCTCACGACCAACCTCGGGTGAGAGCATCGTCCAACGAGCAACGATATTGACCTTAACCAAATATGAAAGGATGTAGTTGATGTTGAAGAAGTCGAAAGCGACGATCTCCTCGGCCTCAGACCAACGGATGGCATCGATCTTACGCTCCTTCTCAACAATATTCTTCTCATCGCTAACAGCTGCAATCACCGCATCAATATACTGCAACTCTCCTCGAAGACCGAAATCGACAGCCGACGAGCGAGCAAGCTGCCCTACAATCTCGCCACCACCTACCGTAACATCTCTCACGGTACGGCCAGCCTCGCGAGCTGCAACCGCAGCAGCAATATTGCGCAGATTACGATCGAACTCGCCCCAACCACGCAAGAACTTACACTTTGAATCAGCAAGTTCAGCGTAGTATGCCTCGAAGATAGCACGCTCAAAACGCTCATCGAGCTTGATATCCTCGTCACGATCCTCGTCCGATGCCTCCACGTAGAGTTTAACAACCTCAGCCACGCGCTTAGGAAGAAGTGAGTAATGACGTTCAATAAGCACCTCGTCAAGCTGCTCAGCAGAGAGATTACCCAGCTGATTCAGTCTATTACTCTTAGCGCGACGTGCGATAAGGTTCTCGCAATCGTAATAGGCGTAGAGCAACTCCACGGCCTTACGATCCTCTGTTGTGAGCTCCTCGAAAATCTCGTCGAGAATCTCACGAACATCGAAGCCCTTGGTATCTGAGTCAAGCGTCCATTCACGCAGACCCGCAACCAAATAGTAATACTCCGTAGAGAACATAACTACTTATAGAGCATATTAGACACCTTCTCACGGAGATACTCCTTCAACAGCGCATCGAAGCTCTCATCCGTAAACGAGATGTAATAACCACCATTCTTCTCACCGAGCTTAAAGCCACTCTTAACATCCTTTGAGTAGCCGACCTCGACACCTACCTTCAAAAGCTCGGCTGCACTCTTCTGCATAGCAGCATCCAACTCAGCACGCTTAGCCTCGGGGAGCAACGCCTTGAGCGATACGTTAGCAGTAGCCGACGACCAGTTAGCAGCAACAGCAAGAAGCATATCCTTTACGAAAGCCTCGTCCATAGTTGCAGCCTTTACAGCAGCACCCGTAGACTTCATAATCACAGCCTCAGCAAGCTCAGTCTTAATCTTCGACACAGCCTGACGACCAGCCAATGTAATCTCAGTCATTGCGTTCTTAGCAATATCCTCTGCGCGCAACTCTGCAGCCTTAGCTATAGCCTCAGCCTCAGCCTTAGCATCGGCAAGAATCTTAGCAGCCACCTCCTTTGCCTCAGCAACAAGACGATCAGCCTCCGAGCGACCCTTCTCCAAGCCATCATTGTAGAGCTTTTGTGTCAGCTCCTGAAGTTTGTTGTTCTCCATAGTAAAATGTTGTTTTAAGTTATATATAATTTACTCTATTATCTCTTTGTTGTCCCTCTGTTTTGCACTTTTTGCCACACCTTTCTGAATAAATATGATCGCGCGTGTGACAAAAATCCCACAAAAGTAAACTTTATTTTTGGATTTTCAAAGAATTACATGCGAATTTTACCCCATCAAACAAGATAATATCGGAATATTGGATTATCTACGCAAAATGTTGTGCATTTGAAATTAATTCGCTATCTTTGTTGTCCTATGGAAACACTTAAAACTTCACAGCAGATTGTCGTCACGCTCGATGCTGGCGGGACCAACTTCGTATTCGGCGCCATGGCCGACGGACGACCTATTGGACAGAGCATAACAAAGTCCTCGCAGGCACACGATCTCGACCTATGCCTTAACACACTCGTTTCTGGATTTACCGAGATAATTGAGTCGCTACCAGAGCCACCTATTGCTATCAGTTTCGCCTTTCCAGGCCCAGCAGATTACCGCAATGGTGTTATTGGCGGCTATCTCCCCAACTTCCCATCGTTCCGCGATGGCGTAGCCCTTGGTCCTATGCTCGAGCAGCGATTTGGCATACCCGTTTACATCAACAACGACGCAGACCTCTTCGCTTACGGCGAGGCGGCTGGCGGTGCACTGCCACGCATCAACAAGATGCTTGAGGAGGCTGGCTCAGCAAAGCGTTATCGCAACCTTTTGGGATACACGTTTGGTACCGGCTTCGGCTTTGGTTTCGTAATGGATGGTAAGCTCAACCTCGGCGATAACTCATGCGTCGAAACCTTCTGCCTAAAGCATCGTGACTACCCACAGTATATTGTCGAGGATGGCGTAGCCATTCGCGCCGTAAAGCGCGTATATCGCAAACTTTCGGGCGATAAGCGCGAGCTTGAGCCACGCGACATCTTCAATATTGCCGAGGGTACAGCAGAGGGCAATGCAGAGGCTGCCAAGGAGAGCTTCGCAACACTCGGCCGAGTAGCCGGTGATGCAATGGCTACGGCAGTTACTCTGATGGATGGAATCATCGTAATTGGAGGTGGACTCACAGGTGCTTCTAAATACTTCATGCCTGCACTATTAGAGGAGATGCGAGCCGAGATCGCAACAATGTCAGGAGATAAACTAAATCGCGTTCAGATGCGAGTATATAACCTCGACGACAAAACTGAATTCGAGGAGTTTGCGCGCGGTAACTCAACTAAAATAAAGGTATATGGAAGTGACCATGAAGTAGACTACGATCCAGTAAAACGTATAGGTGTTACGCTCTCTGATATTGGCGCAAGCAACGCCGTATCGTTGGGTGCGTACCTCTACGCAGTAAACAATAAATAGCCCAGATTTAGGGTATAAGACTAAGGCTCCATCTTGTCGGCAATGCGCGACGCAACCACAGACAGGAGCCTATGTTCTTTTAACGATGCAGCCGATGTAATGCCCATAGCATCAACCATAAACACTTCCTCCATGCGCATCAGCGAATCGACAGTGAGAGGATGTATTACAAGTTCTATATTAGCACGTCTAATGGCATCGCGCGTCACGACATACTCCACTGAGTCGTACTCAGATGGAGTATATACCTTACCGCGGTAGACTGCAAATATTGGCATCCACGGACGACTAATGACTTCACCATGGTCATCCAACCATAGCGCCATATCACCACCCACAGACCTTACTCTGCTATCGGCCATTGCATCAATAGCTAACGTAACCGACGTAGGCGATATAGTATCGGGCATAGGCATCGTTAACGGGGCGAGAGCTAAACGCTTAGCACGCACGGCATAGCCCTCATAAAGTATCGGTTGCTCCACCTCGAACGATAGCTCTCCGAGGACATTAATACGCATAACAACAGGGCAGCTGAGTGAGCGTGACACGCGCGATGCATCGAGAAGTTTCGAGATGATACGTTCGGCATCCGCCACACGACATAACGTAGCAAAGCTGAACAGAGAGATTGCCGTATCGTTTAGCAACGATAGATGACGGCTTACGTTATATGCACAATGGCCAAGCGTATGGATTCGCTGCATAACATAGGGCGATGTGAGGCGAAATTCCGACGCCTCCACCACCCTGCCATCATTCCATACGAGTAGCTTCATATCGACCTATGCACGTTGAATAAATATCTTCAAAAGCAACTCCTTGAGAAGTTCGCCACCATCCAATCCACCACTATCTAAACCCTTGCTCTTTGCATCATATTCGCGCAAAAGCCCAAGTATTGCAAACACACGACGATTATCCCATCTCGACACGTTTGCCTTAAGTTCCTTAACAGCATATAGGTTATTGGCGCGAATATGTCGCATAAGATCCATATCGGATGGGAATGGAACGCCCTTCTTACGAGTCAGCCAGCTATGATAATTTAACAGAAATAGTTGCTGAAATAGACCGAATAACACCGTGATAGTCAACGTTATAGGATAACTCTTCGGATTATGAGCAAAGTGGTCTGCAATACGCATCGCACGCGCCATATCCTGCTTAAGCACAGCATCGTTAAGCTCAAAGGTATTGAACTCCTTCGAAAGGCCGATAAACTGCTCGATATGCGAGTCGGTAACTACCCTCTCACCCTCGTTCATCGACACTGCGAGTTTATCAATCTCGCGAGCCATACGACCGATATCCATACCTACGTGCTCCTTCAGCATAGCCATCGCCTTAGGCTCAATCTTAAGCCCTTCGGACGTGATATAGGAGCTAAGCCACGAATCAATCTCGTAATCTCTGGGACGTATCGACTCAAAGACACATCCCGACTTAACACAACTCTTGTAGAATGCTGTGCGCTTATCTATGCCACGTCCTTGCTCCTTGTTTTTATAACAGATGATAAGTATGGTAGAAGACTGCGGCTGCGAAGTATAATGAACGAGGTTTTCAATCTTTTGAAGTTGCTGCGCCTCCTTGACGATAACCACCTGATATGACCCCATCATTGGCATTTGACGGCAGAGCATAACGATCTTTCCCGGATCGCTATCTTGACCATATACCGTGAGCTGATTAAACGATCGCTCAGCCTCGTTAAGGATAGTTCCCGCAAGACGATCACAGATGGCATCAATAAAGTATCCCTCATCTCCCGTAAGGAGATAAATACCAGCAAAACGACGCGCCTCGATATCCTTCATAATAGAATTATACGAAGCAATACAATCGCTGAATTTCACACCTTTAGCCATACTAAACTAAACCTTTTATAGAGTATCACGAATAACACGAAGCACATTCTCTGTCTTGCGTGTTATTGCAAAACGATCATCCAATCTACGACCTATAACCCACACTATATCATCACCCGAGAGGAGCACAAACTGGCGACTTTTTTCGGCCATCGACACCTTCTTATCTATGAGATAATCGCTCAACTTTTTACGTCCCGACATGCCAAATGGTATAAACCAATCGCCCTCCTGCCAACGTCTGACACGAAGCGGGAATTTCAACTTGTCGGCATCGAGCAAAGCGACATTTTCGCCCTGATCAAGATCATCAATAAAGTCTATATTGCAATATTCGTAATAGAGCACCGAGCCACCAGCATACGAACGCACCGTATTACGCTCGACAATTGTCTCACAACTATCATCCTCCATAATGGGGGCGATAACAACATTACCACGATCAACAACAGCTACCCACTCGCGCGAGTAGAACCTACGTCCCGTAGCGCCATTATCCAATGCATGGCATAGTGCATCTACAACATCACCCTTAAAACCGTACTCCGAGCTAAGTATCTCGTATATAACGTAGTTACGCGGCAACGTCGGGCGTATCTGTCCAACCCTTAGCGTATGAACATCACCCGAGTGCTCCAATACCTCACCCTTAACAATATTTATTGCTGACGTGATAAAATCCTGTGCCTGACTCAGGCGGGCAATATTACGGCGCATGATGGTCGTAAACTGCGGATTAATCTCCTTAAGCATCGGTACCAAGCCTATACGCACCTTATTTCTCAGGTATTTCGTAGAGCGGTTCGATGAGTCCTCCCTGAAAGGAATATGGTGAGCCATGGCATAATCATGAATATCCTTTCGCGTAGCGAACATCATGGGACGTACCACGCGTCCCACCTGCGTAGTAATGCCAGTAAGACCTCGCAGACCTGTACCACGCAACATGTTTATAAAGAATGTCTCAATCGAGTCGTTACTATGGTGCGCTATGGCAATAGCCGTATATCCGTGCTGTTCACATAGCTCCTTAAACCACGCATAACGCAGACGGCGAGCTGCCATCTCCATAGATTCACCCGTACGTTGCATCTCGCCGAGCGTATCGAAACGCTTATTAAAAAACTCCGCTCCATAGCGATTAGCCTCACGTTCCACGAGCACCTCATCCTCATCACTCTCCGCACCACGAAGCTGGAAGTTGCAGTGTGCGACACCGAAACGATAGCCCGCAGCCGCCGTAAGCGACATCATAACCATCGAGTCGACACCTCCAGATACAGTAAGCAGTATCTTATCATCATGCGAGAAGAACTCGTTCTCCTCGATATATTTCTCAAAACCGTCAAGTAACAGCATAATTTACAATATATTAACTTCAGGGCTGATAGTTACATCAAAACACTCCTTCACGCGACCACATACGTAGTTGGCAAGTGTAATAACATCACCTCCCGTAGCTCCGCCATAGTTCACCAACACCAGCGCCTGACGGTCATGCACGCCAACATTTCCCATTCGATAGCCCTTCAAGCCCGCGCGATCAATAAGCCAGCCGGCTGCCAACTTAACGCTATCAGTCGCACCCGCAACAGCATAGTGCGGCATATCGGGATACTTCTCCAACAATCTCTCTGCCACCTCGCGCTCAACAACTGGATTTTTAAAGAAACTACCAGCATTACCCAAAACCTTAGGATCGGGCAACTTCGACGAACGAATAGCACAAATCGCCGCACGAATATTTCCCAGCGTAGCACCACCACGCGATTCAACCTCCTTGATAACATCACCATAGCCTAAGTTTGGCGCAGGCGTACGATGCAGACGGAACTCCACGGCAAGGATAATGGCGACACCCTTAAGCTCCTGCTTAAAGATACTCTCACGGTATCCGAAACGGCACTGCTCATTGGTGAGTCGCACAACACTTAACGTATTAGTATCAAAGCATTCAACAACAGTTATAGCATCTTTTGCTTCAGCTCCGTATGCTCCGATATTCTGAACGGGGGCAGCTCCCACCGAGCTGGGTATCATAGAGAGATTCTCTATTCCCCACAACCCCTCATCAACGCTCCATGCAACCAACTCATCCCAATCGTGAGCAGCCTCTACACGTAGGTCAACATACTCACCATCATCGCTAAGTATTGTTCGCTGAGAGCATGTGGGCACAAGAAGCACACCATCATAACGTTTAGTAAAGAGTGTATTATTTCCACCGCCAAGCACATACCATCTCTCGGGGTAATGCTCCGTGAAATACTCCTTAAGGTCGGCAGCTGTCTCAAACTCAACCAACTCCGTTGCACTCTCCACCACGCCAAAACTATTGCGATCCTGAAGATTTATGTTATTATATATTCGTTTCATAGCGCAAAGTTAAAAATTTTTGCTATATTTGGGAACTATTTCGCGATAATAATCGTCAGCGATCAAATAATATATTTGAAAATATTAACAATAAATCTATACTGCTATGTTTACGAACGAAGACATCAAACAAATCGAGGCACGCGGACTAAGCGTTGCTGACGTTGAACGACAGATTGAGAACTTCCGTAACGGTTTTCCATCGCTCCCCGTAGTGCGTGCAGCATCTGGCGGTGATGGCGTACGCCAACTTACTGACGACGAGGTTAAGGCAGCCGAGGCTCTATATGAGGATCGCGCCAAGAGCCTTCGTACGGTGAAGTTTGTACCCGCATCTGGCGCTGCTACACGTATGTTCAAGGAGCTATTTGAGTATGTAAACGACGACAAACGCACACCTGGTATAGATAAGCTCATCACAAACCTCGAAAAGT
This sequence comes from uncultured Alistipes sp., assembly GCA_937895825.1. Classification (GTDB taxonomy): domain Bacteria; phylum Bacteroidota; class Bacteroidia; order Bacteroidales; family Rikenellaceae; genus Alistipes. The sequence continues at coordinate 7,552 of CALBKP010000042.1, forward strand.
TTGCGTTTTTCCCCGAGTTGGCGAAGTTCCTTAAGCCACAGATTGACGACAAGGATGTGGTGCGCAACATCATCGTCGACGGTTTGGAGTATGGCGCAAAGCCCAAGGGCTTGGTCACATTCCACGCCTATAAGGATGGTGCTCGTAAGCCTGTTGAGGAGCACCTCGTTGAGGCTGCACTCTATGCATCAAATGGCGAGCGTGCGGCCATCCACTTCACCGTATCACCCGAGCATCAGGCTGGCTTTGAGGCACTACTTGCCGAGCGTCAGAGCCACTATGAGAATAAGTATGACATACGCTACGATGTGTCGTTCTCAGTGCAGAGCCCCGCAACCGACACTATCGCTGTAAATCCCGACAACACACCCTTCCGCACGGACGATGGTAAGCTTCTGTTTCGCCCTGCTGGCCACGGTGCGCTTATCACCAACCTCGACAAGCTCGATGCAGATGTTATCTTCGTAAAGAACATTGACAACGTAACGACCGACGAGCGTAAGCCCGACACCGTAACATTTAAAAAGGTACTTGCTGGCGAGTTGCTACGCCTTCAGGCTCGTTCGTTCGAGCTACTCCGCGCCCTGGAGCGTGGCGAGGCTGTTGAGGCTGAGGCTGAAGCCTTCCTCCGCAATGAGCTGTGCTGCAAATTACCCGAGGGGGCTTCGCGCGAGCTCATAGTTAAGACTCTCGACCGCCCCATCCGCGTTTGCGGCATGGTTAAGAATGAGGGTGAGCCTGGCGGTGGTCCATTCTGGGTGCGTGACGATGAGGGTCGAGAGCAGTTGCAAATTGCTGAGTCGAGTCAGATATCGAAGGAAGATATGCATCTTATGAAGGAGGCAACACACTTCAACCCCGTAGATCTCGTATGCGGTGTTATGCGCTACGACGGCACCAAGTATGACCTTACGAAGTACACCGATCCCAAGACTGGTTTCATCTCGTCGAAGTCGGCAGGTGGCCGCGAGCTTCGCGCCCAGGAGCTTCCTGGCCTCTGGAACGGCGCTATGGCCAACTGGAACACGTTATTTGTCGAGGTACCCATCTCTACGTTCTCGCCCGTTAAGGTTGTGCAGGACTTGTTGCGTCCAGAGCACCAGTAATTTGTTGTGATAAGCCGCAATCCGCGGCACCCATCTCAGAGCCCCGAATGGGAAATACGTCAAAGTATGTCCCATCCGAGGCTCTTTCATTTAGCACCACACCTCGCTGCTTCTGACAAGCAATCCGTATTGCGCCACCCATCGGTGGCATTTTTGCCGAGTTTAGCACTCACCTCCTCTGATAAGAAGTTTCGGAAGGTTCCTTTGTCGCGTGCTACCTTGCCCAAGAGACAATGCTCCGTTCTGCCACCGCCTTAAACACGCTTTTTCTTTGCGCTTTGAGATTTTTTTGCTACATTTGTCGCGTCTAAAAATATATAATAGTATGCGAAAACTACGCAACATTGCAATTATCGCTCACGTAGACCACGGCAAGACCACGCTTGTAGATAAGATGATTATGCAGGGTAACCTTGTGCGTGAAAACGAACACACTGGCGGCGACCTTATCATGGACAATAACGATATCGAGCGCGAGCGAGGTATAACCATCCTCTCAAAAAACGTATCGGTAATATACAAAGACTACAAAATCAACATCATAGACACACCTGGTCACGCGGACTTTGGTGGTGAGGTGGAGCGTGTGCTCAATATGTGCGACGGTGTGCTGCTGCTCGTTGATGCCTTCGAGGGTACAATGCCCCAGACGCGCTTTGTTTTGCAGAAGGCTCTGGCTCTTGGCAAGAAGCCTATCGTCGTAATCAACAAGGTAGACAAGGAGAACTGCCGTCCCGAAGTGGTCAACGAACAGGTCTTCGACCTTATGTTCACGCTCGGAGCAACAGAAGAGCAGCTCGACTACAAGACCATCTACGGCTCGGCTAAGCAGGGCTGGATGTCGCACGTACTCTCGGAGCGCACCGACTCGATAACGCCACTCTTGGATACCATCATCGATGAGATTCCCGAGCCCGAGGTTGTTGACGGCACGGTGCAGATGCTCGTAACATCGCTCGAGTACTCACCATACGTTGGCCGTATCGCCGTAGGTAAGGTAACGCGCGGTGCTCTCACCTCAGGTCAAAACGTAACGCTCGCCAAGCGCGACGGCACGTTGGCAAAGACCAAGGTTAAAGATTTGATGGTGTTCGAGGGTCTTGGTAAGGCTAAGGCTGAGCATGTGGAGTGTGGCGAGATATGCGCACTTGTGGGTATTGAGGGCTTCGAGATTGGTGATACGATTTGCGACTTCACCGACCCTGAGCCGCTGCCACCTATTGCGATAGATGAGCCTACGATGTCTATGCTCTTTACCATCAATAACTCACCATTCTTCGGCAAGGATGGTAAGTATGTCACATCGCGCCATATCAAGGAGCGTCTTGACAGAGAGTTAGAGAAGAACTTGGCACTACGTGTTGAGCCAGGTCAGAATGCCGATTCGTTCGTTGTATATGGACGTGGCGTGTTGCACCTCTCAGTGCTTATAGAGACCATGCGTCGCGAGGGCTACGAGCTTCAGGTAGGTCAGCCCAAGGTCATCACCAAGGAGATTGATGGCGTTAAGTGCGAGCCAGTGGAGGAGATGACGGTGGATTGTCCCGATGATTGCGCTGGAACGGTTATCGAGCTCGCCACGCGTCGTAAGGGTCAGCTTGTAAACATGGAATCGGCTAACGAGCGTACACGCTTAGAGTTTTTGATTCCTTCACGTGGTATCATTGGTTTGCGCTCAACAATGATTACAGCAACAGCTGGTGAGGCAATCATGACACACCGTCTTAAGGACTTTGAGCCTTGGATGGGAGAGATTGAGAATCGCACATCGGGAGCAATCATCGCCTCGGAGACGGGTACGGCGTATGCATACTCTATCGACAAGTTGCAGGATCGCGGAAAATTCTTTATCTCGCCAATGGAACAGGTCTATTGCGGTCAGGTTGTAGGAGAGCATACACGCTCGAACGATATCACCGTCAACGTAACGAAGGCTAAGCAATTGACAAACATGCGTGCCTCGGGCTCAGACGAGAAGACTTCGATTGCTCCTCCCGTTATTTTCTCGTTGGAGGAGGCCCTGGAGTATATTCGCGAGGATGAGTATGTAGAGGTAACACCTAAGTCTATGCGTCTAAGAAAGATACTTCTATCGGAGGTAGACCGCAAGCGTGCATCAAAGGAGTAAACAGAACCTAAAACTATACATAATGGAAAAGAAAATTGGTATTGCGTGTGACCACGCAGCTTACGAACTCAAGGAGTTCCTCGTAGGCTATCTTGCATCTAAGGGTTTCGAGGTTAAGGACTTCGGCTGCCACTCTGAGGAGTCAGTTGACTATCCCGACTTTGCACACCCTCTTGCTGAGGCTATCGAGAATGGCGAGCTTGAGCGCGGTATTGGTCTTTGCGGCTCGGGCGAGGGTATCTCAATGACTTTGAACAAGCACCAGGCCATCCGTGCAGCCCTCTGCTGGATTCCAGAGATCGCGAAACTCTCACGTCAGCACAACAACTCTAACGTACTCTGCATGCCTGCACGTTTTATCTCTAACGATGAGGCTTTAGAGATGCTCAATATCTGGCTTGAAACTGAGTTCGAGGGTGGCCGTCACCAGCGTCGCTTGGATAAGATGCCTATCCAGAAGTAATTCACGAGTACAGAAGGCCCAAGGAGTAATAGTGGTTTCAGTAACAATTAACATGTAACTGAAAACCAATTATTAATTACTAACTAACTACTAATTAGTTAACACAAAGGCATGAAACAACCCTCATAAATGGGGGTTGTTTCTTTTATAATATAGGAGTACTTTTGCATCGTGAAAAGATTTTTAGCCATATTTGCGCTTTTTATTTCGCTCTCTGTTGCTGCGAATGAGCCCGTCGATACGCTATACCGCGATATCGAACAGGTGGAGATTACCGCGTCGCTCAAGAGTGAGAACACACGTAGCATGCCCATATCGGCAACATCTATGTCGATGCTTCAGCTCGAACAGCGAGGCATCAGCTCCGTTAAGGAGCTCTCAGCCATAGCCCCTAACTTCTACCAGCCAGACTATGGCTCGTCGATAACCTCGTCGATATACGTTCGCGGTTTTGGCTCGCGTATTGACCAACCAGTCTTAGGCGTTGTCGTTGATGGCGTGCCATTGATGAATAAGAATGTCTACGACTTCGACTTTTACGACATCCGCAGAGTAGAGCTACTACGTGGCCCGCAAGGCACGCTCTATGGCCGAAATACGTCGGGTGGCGTGATGAACATAACCACCCTATCACCGCTTTGGTGGCAGGGATGCCGTGGCATGTTGGAGTATTCAACCCTCACATCATATCGCGCATCGGCAGCGTACTACGGTCGCCCAACGGATAAGTTCGGCGTATCGGTAGCTGCATACTTTAACCATGGTGGTGGACATTTCCGTAACACCTACACCAACGAGATGTGTGACCGAGGAAACAACGCATCGTTACGTCTACGATTGGAGTGGCTACTTGGCAAAGGTTGGAGCTTGGATAACACTCTCACGGCGGGTTACACACGCGAAGGTGGCTATGCCTACCACCACTATAACCCCGAAACCAAACTATGCGAATATGTGGCTTATAACGACCCATCTGGCTACGAGCGACTGGCAATAACCGAAGGTTTTGTTGCAAAGTACGTGGGCAAGAGAGTTCAATTGTCGAGCGTCACGAGCTACCAGTATCTCGATGACACGATGACACTTGATCAGGACTTCTCGCCACGCTCGATGTTCACCATGCAGCAGATGCAGCGCGAACATACATTCACTGAGGAGTTTGTCATCCGCAATGCCAACCGCGATGCTCGCTGGCAGTGGCTCTCGGGAGCTTTTCTCTTCGCCAAGTGGCTTGACATGTCGTCTCCCGTGACGTTTAAAGAAGATGGCATCAACGATTTGATCCTTGGCAATATTAACAAAGGAATACACTCGGTATTTCCCGACAATAATATGTTATTTGGCACCGATAGTTTTGTTATTGCCAGCGACTTTACCATCCCCACTTACGGAGCAGCTCTTTACCATCAGTCGCGATATCGTCTTGACCGCTGGACTCTTACGGCTGGCATTCGTTTCGACCTCGAATATACGTCGATGGACTACAACTCAAATGCCACTGTACCCTACTGCTTCGACCTCACGATGACATGCTACGAGGATCTGTACACGGAATTTAAGGGGCATGAGAAGCAGTTATTTTTCGAGGTATTGCCAAAGATTGCTGCTGAGTACGACACAGGTATAGGTTCAGTATACGGCACAATCACGCGTGGCTATAAGTCTGGAGGCTTCAACACGCAGATATTCTCCGATATACTCCAGGCCAAGATGATGAATGATATGATGTCCGCCCTCGGCCTTGAACTTGACTCGGCCATAGGCACAACAACATACGACTCGGCATCTGCCACACGCTATAAGCCAGAGACCAGTTGGAACTTTGAGATAGGCACGCACCTACGCCCGCTGGTGGGATTGAATGTTGATGCCTCACTATTCTGGATCGAGTGTTTCGATCAGCAAGTAACGGTACTCCCAGCAGGGAAAAGCACTGGCCGCATGATGTCAAACGCAGCACGTGCTCGTAGCTTTGGTGTGGAGCTAAGTGCCGAGTATGGATATAAGGGCTTTACACTCCGTGGTGACTATGGTTATACCAACGCTCGTTTCCGCGAGTATAACGATGGCATTGGCGACTATGCTGGCAATAGGATACCCTACTCGCCTGAATATACTACGGCAATTACCGCATCCTACTCCATCGCCTTTGACCACTCTTACATTCATCAACTCACAATTTCGGCCGATTGGCGCGGTATTGGTTCGATATATTGGAACGAGGCTAATACCCTACGTCAGCCTTTCTACCAAACACTTGGCGCACAGATAGCTCTAAGGATGAACAATACAACATTGACACTATGGGGACGTAACCTCACGAATACCGACTATAACGTCTTCTATTTCAAGTCTATTGGCGAAGAGTTTTTCTCGAAGGGACAGCCACTGCAATTAGGAATAAGACTCAACATTAATATATAATAAACTATGAGAATTTTTAAAACAGCACTGCTTCTTGCCTGCACCGCCATTATGTTTATGGCGTGCGAGAATGGCAATAATAACGAGCTACCTAACAATCCAGTCGAGAGCGCATGCTACAAGGGAACGATGCACGTTGACCAAAACGACGGAACGATATTTACACAAGAAGAGGTAGAGGTAGACTTTGAGTTGTACGACGACACGAAACTCAACTTCGTAATGTACAAGGTTAAGTTTGCTACGGGCATGCCTCTAAAACTGGATATGGTTGTTGAGGGTGTGAGCTATACCAAAACTGAGGGCACATATATCCTCTCTGGCAATGGCATCGTACCTTATGCTATGGGTGGTCCATTCGAGAAATTCACCATCACGCAGCTTGAGGGTAGCATCACCGACGACACGATGACACTATCGTTTCTCTGCGGTGAGTATCCCGTTACCTACACTGGAACAAAGTAGCGGTTCAGCATATAAGAAAAGGTGGCGTAAGGGGAAAGTCCTTACGCCACCTTTTTGCGTCATCACCTTGCATCATCACCCAATACCATATCCCACATAAAAAGAGCCCCCGTATGCAAGGAAACGAGAACACCTCACATACGGGGAATGGTTGCTTGGATTAGGGCAACCACGAAAAATCTATATTACTCCTCGAAAGAGTGAATAACAACGCCTGAACGCAACTTAGGCTCAAACCAAGTAGTCTTGGGAGGCATGATGTTGCCAGTGTCAGCGATGTCGATAAGCTGCTGCATAGATACGGGATACAATGCGAAAGCAACCTTCATCTCGCCGCTATCAACACGCTTCTGCAACTCACCCAAACCGCGGATACCACCAACGAAGTCAATGCGCTTAGAGGTACGCAAGTCAGCGATGCCGAGAACCTTGTCCAAAACGAGGTTAGAGAGAACCGTAACATCGAGAACACCGATAGGATCATTATCGTCGTAAGTACCCTCCTTAGCGGTCATTGAGTACCACTCGCCGTCGATGTACATTGCAAAGTTGTGCAATGCGTTAGGAGTGTAAATCTCTGCCCCCTTCTTCTCAACAACAAAGTTCTCCTCAATAGCCTTCAAGAAATCCTCCTTCGAAAGACCGTTGAGGTCCTTAACTACACGGTTGTAGTCGATAATACGAAGGTGTGATGCTGGGAATGTAACAGCCAAGAAGAAGCAGTACTCCTCATCGCCAGTGTGGTTAGCATTCTTCG
>CALBKP010000043.1 GCA_937895825.1 uncultured Alistipes sp.
CTTGCCCTTGCGACGTACAATCTTGCAATCCTCGCTTCTCTTCTTAATTGATGCTTTTACTTTCATAACCGAAGCATTCTTAATTATTTGTACCTAAAAGATATTCGACCCTTACTCAAGTCGTAAGGTGTCATTTCAACTTTTACCTTATCACCGGGAAGGATTTTGATGTAGTGCATACGCATCTTTCCCGAGATATGAGCCGTGATAACGTGGCCGTTATCCAATTCCACTCGAAACATTGCGTTTGACAACGCCTCGATAATGGTTCCGTCTCGTTCAATAGCAGTCTGTTTTGCCATAAGATTTAGTTGTTAATTGCCTCTTCAATGATACTGAAGTCCGTCAGGATATCGGGACCATCCTTACCCACAGCTACTGCAAACTCGAAGTGAGCTGCTGGCTTGCGATCCTTGGTACGCACCGTCCAACCGTCGCGCTCAAAGACCACTCTGCGATCCCCCATCGTAATCATCGGCTCGATGCAGATAACCATGCCCTCTTTCAACAATGGTCCTCTGCCTCGTGCGCCATAGTTAGGAACGCCTGGCTCCTCGTGCATCTTTCTGCCCAAGCCATGACCCTCCAACTCGCGCACCACGCCGTAGCCAAAGCTCTCGGCGTAATCCTGCACGGCTGCAGATATGTCGCCAACGCGATTACCTGCCTTTGCCTGTGCGGCACCCTTGCGAAGAGCCTCTTTGGTGACCTCTAAAAGCTGTCTTACATCGTCGCTGACAGCCCCTACGGCAAACGTATATGCCGAATCACCAACAAACCCCTTCATAATGGTACCCAAATCGACCGACACAACGTCACCCTCCTTGATGGCGTAGTCCGATGGAATACCGTGAACAACCTGCTCGTTAACCGAGATACAGGCTGAAGCGGGATAACCCTGATAACCAAGGAAGGCGGGAACTGCTCCATTGTCGCGAATAAACTTCTCGGCGATATCGTTAAGCTCACGTGTTGTAACACCCGGCTTGATATGACGACCCACCTCCGCAAGCGCACGGCTTACAAGGATATTATTCTCACGAAGCAACTCAACTTCCTCTTTGGTCTTCAGATAAATCATTCTTAAAACAATATTTGGAGGGCTGCCCTGCTGCACTGCCTCAAGGCAGCCTCCAAGGTTCTTGTGGTAAACTATTAGTAGCGACCCTGGATACGTCCTGTCTTCATAAGACCGTCATAGTGACGCATCAACAAGTAGCTCTCAATCTGCTTAAGAGTATCGAGAACAACACCCACCATAATCAAGAGCGATGTACCTCCGAAGAAGTAAGCGAAGCCCTGAGTGATACCGAGTGTCATGGCAATAGCTGGAAGGATAGTGATAATTGCCAAGAAGACTGAACCCGGAAGGGTGATTCTCGTCATGATGTTGTCGATATAGGTTACTGTGCTCTTACCAGGCTTAACACCGGGAATGAAGCCACCGTTACGCTTCATATCGTCGGCCATCATTTGAGGATTCACGATAATTGCGGTATAGAAATAAGTAAACGCAATTACCAAAACTACAAGCGTAATGTTGTACCAGAAGCTGGTGATGTCAAGCCACTGACCACCCCAAATCAAACCAGGGATGAACATAAGTGCCTGAGCGAAGATAATAGGCATCACGTTGGCAGCATTCAACTTCAAAGGAATGTACTGACGCACGCCACCATACTGCTTATTACCTACGATACGCTTTGCATACTGAACGGGAATCTTACGCACAGCCTGTACGATAGCGATAGCAAGCATGAATACCATTGCAAGGAACACGAGCTCCACAATGAGCATGATGATACTACCACCACCCGTCGTCTGGAACATAAGCTCCTGAAGGAACGACTGAGGAAGGCGTGCCACGATACCGATCATAATGATCAATGAGATACCATTACCAATACCACGATCCGTAATCTTCTCACCAAGCCACATGATAAACATGGTACCAGCGATAAGGATGATAACCGCGGGAACGATGAATGCACCGTTAGTAATACCGAGGAAGTCACCAGTTACGGTCACAGCACCTGAAGAGATCACCTGAGTAGCAAGGTACGCGGGAGCCTGCAACAAAAGTACCGCAATGGTAAGGAAACGTGTCCACTGATTCATTCTGCGACGTCCGCTCTCACCCTCGCGCTGCATCTTACGGAAGTAAGGTACCATGATACCCAACAACTGTATGATGATTGACGCGGTGATGTAGGGCATTACACCAAGAGCGAAGATTGAAGCCTGCGAGAACGCGCCACCCGAGAAGATATTCAACAGACCCATAAGGCTGCTGCTATCGTTGGCGAAATTCTGCGTCCACTGCTCCAAAACTGCATGGTCAACACCTGGCAGAGTCACAAAGCTACCCAATCGATATACAAGAAGAAGGCCCAGCGTAAAGAGGATACGCGTGCGAAGCTCCTCGATCTTGTAGATGTTCTTGAGCGTCTCAACGAGTTTCTTGTTGGTAGCAAGTAGTGCGACGAGAACTACTAAAATTATACCAACAATGATATACGTGTTCATAATAATTAGGTTTTTAGATTCTTAAACTCTTATTAACTGTTCTTAGTCGAGGCCGTACTGTCTTGAAAATTGCTGTCTACCCACATATATGTTTATATTAAAGGTATCAAGACAGCCTTACTCGACTAAAACAGCCAAATCGCCAACACTACATCTTCTCTACTGAACCGCCAGCAGCTACGATAGCAGCCTCGGCAGACTTAGAGAATGCGTTAGCCTTAACGGCCAAAGCACGAGTGATAGCACCGTTACCCAGAATCTTAACCTTGTCGTTACCCGACACGAAGCCGGCCTGAACAAGGGTCTCGAGTGTTACCTCAGTGAGGTTGTTACGCGATGCGAGATCCTCCAATGTAGAGAGGTTGATAGCCTTGAACTCTACACGCTTGATGTTCGTAAAGCCGAACTTGGGAAGACGACGCTGCAAAGGCATCTGACCACCCTCGAAGCCGAGCTTGCGCGAGTAACCCGAACGTGACTTGGCACCCTTCAAACCACGGGTTGA
>CALBKP010000044.1 GCA_937895825.1 uncultured Alistipes sp.
ACCGAGGAGTATCACCGCCTGGCTCTGCCTCAGGCGGCGCATTTCAATGGTGTGCAATGCCGCTCGAACGATACGCACCCTCTCTATGCCCTCTGGCGCCAAAGTATGGCTGCTCATCCTGATGTTGATAACTTGTGAATAAATCTGTGAATAAGTATTGCTATCTATAGAAAGTAAAAGGATTGCAAGAATGTTGATAATGTGAATAACTTTATTTTTAATCATGCGAGCCGTTGATTTTGCCTGTTCCTTCCTCGTCAATCTATCCTACATTGACCTGACCCTCAACGATACGAAAGTATTGATTGCTCTTGCCACCGGCCTGAGCTGCGCTCATGATATTGCCGAACGCCTGGACATACGCCCCTGTGCGAGTACCTTCTCCCTCAAGAGCATGGCCAAACGCCATTTGGTACGCCCCTTGGATGCCAATCACTATATGCTGGCTCCTGCCGGGGAGAGCAAGGTGCGGCAGTTGCTGATGGTTTACCCGACAAAAGCATGAGAAAGAAACGCCATTTATCCATCGAAGAAAAGCGCGATTGGCTGGCCTATGTCTTTCGCGATGAGTCGGGCGAGTTCTCGCAGGCAGATAAATTCAAGGCCATGGCAGAGGATACGCGACTTGCTGTGTTGCAGGCTGAACAAAAAGCGGCAGAGCAAGCTGCTGCACCAGCAGAGCCAGCCGCAGAGCCTACCACAAGCGAAGTGGAGGCAGTGAAGGCGGACAACACTCCTGCAAATGAGCAGCGCGAGCAGCAGAAGGAGTACTTCGCGGGCGAGATTATCGGCGAGGGTGTACTGGAGGTTATGCCCGATGGCTATGGTTTCCTGCGCTCGGCAGATTACAACTACCTGAACTCTCCTGATGATATATACGTATCACCATCGCAGATTAAGCTCTTTGGTCTGAAGGCGGGCGATACTGTAACGGGTGTTATCCGTCCTCCGAAGGAGGGCGAGAAGTACTTCCCACTGGTGCAGGTGCTTGAAATTAATGGTTTGGAGCCAAATGCTGTGCGTGACCGTGTGCAGTTTGAGTATCTGACACCGCTCTTTCCTAACGAGAAGTTTAACCTTACGGGAAATGGCCATAATGACCTCTCAAATCGTGTTGTAGATCTATTCTCGCCTATTGGTAAGGGTCAGCGTGCGCTGATTGTGGCACAGCCAAAGACGGGTAAGACAATGCTCCTGCAGTCTATCGCTAATGCCATTGCCGACAACCACCCCGAGGTATATATGATTGTGCTGCTTATTGACGAGCGCCCAGAGGAGGTTACCGAGATGGCTCGCAATGTGAAGGCAGAGGTTGTTGCTTCGACCTTCGACGAGCAGGCATCACGCCATGTGAAGGTTGCCGAGATGGTGCTAGAGAAGGCGAAACGAATGGTGGAGTGCGGTCACGACGTGGTTATCTTCCTTGACTCAATCACCCGTTTGGCACGTGCATATAACTCGGTGCAGCCAGCTTCGGGTAAGGTTTTGTCGGGAGGTGTAGATGCCAACGCACTGCACAAGCCAAAGCGTTTCTTCGGTGCAGCACGTAATACCGAGGAGAAGGGCTCGCTTACCATCATCGCAACGGCACTTATCGACACGGGCTCAAAGATGGACGAGGTGATTTTTGAGGAGTTCAAGGGTACGGGTAATATGGAACTCCAGCTCGACCGTAAGCTCGCTAATAAGCGTATCTACCCTGCTGTCGATGTTGTAGCATCTGGTACACGTCGCGAGGATTTGCTCCTCACTCCCAACGTGATGCAACGTACATGGATATTGCGTAAGCACCTCTCAGATATGACACCAGTGGAGGCTATGGAGTTCTTGCAGAAGCAGATGAACCTAACGAGGGACAACGACGAGTTCCTTGCAACAATGAATCAGTAAACCGATAACATGTATATTTATATGAAACGACTACTAATACTAAGCCTTACGCTGTGCATCGCGCTGAGTGCGTCGGCATGGGGACCAAAGGGTCACGATACCGTAGCCTATATCGCCGAGAAGCACCTCTCGAAGCGAACACTTAAGAAGGTGCAGGAGGTGCTGGACGGACACTCCTTGGTATATGTTGCCAACTGGATGGACAACGCCAGCCATACGGAGGAATATAAACACACCAAGACATGGCACTACGTGAACGTTGACCCCAATGAGGGCAGCTATGCCGAGGCTTCGAAAGAGGCTAAGGGTGATGTCGTTACTGCCATCAACAGCATAGTTGAGCACCTTATGAGCGGCGAACTCACGGCCGAGGAGGAGCAGACAGAGTTGATGATGTTAATCCACCTTGTGGGCGATATGCATTGTCCTATGCACGCGGGTTATAAGAATGATCTTGGTGGCAACCGCACGAAGGTTAAGTACTTCGGCAAGGAGCGCAAGTTACACTCTATATGGGATAGCGAGATTGTAGAGTCAGCACATCGCTGGGGCTACGCTGAGTGGCAATACCAAGTAGACCGTGTAACAAAGAAGGAGCAGAAGGCTATAGCTCAGGGTATGCCTAATGACTGGATTGAGGAGACCGTGGTGCTAGCACGCGACATTTACGAGCGCTCGACAACGGGCGAGAACCTATCGTATGACTACGTGGCATATTATACCCCCGTCATCGAACAGCAGTTCCTCAAGGGAGGTATTCGCCTTGCCAAACTGTTGGAAAAGATATATTAGTATAGGGTGGAGCATGCTGTCCGTGTGCTACGCCTAAGATGGAGTAGCTAAAGGGTGGTAAAGTGTATGACTAAAACACTTTGCGACCCTTTGATATTTTAAGATGATAATAACTTTTCGTGAGAAGTTGTTGCTGTTGCATTCAGTGGGTTCTATGAGTTCAATGTGTTCCATTGGTTACGTGAGTCAAGGTATAACGCAAGAGCTATTCATTCACTCGCTTCAATATAACCTCATAACCCACAACGCACGCCAACTGCATGTGATCACTAATAATTACCATTCTACATCTACCCCGTCGTTTCTAAAAAAAATCAGCTTTCTCGCTGAAATAGTGCGTACAAGTACTTAATGTGAGCAGTAGATATAAAAAATATTTCAAAAAAATGTAGGTAGTTTGAGAAATAATGTGTACATTTGTTTGGTTAATTCCGCATTAAGAGAAAACCAAAACTATTAACAACAATAAAAACTACTGTCTTATGGCAAAAATCAAAGGAACAGTTGTTGTCGATACGGAGCATTGCAAGGGTTGCGGTGTATGTGTAGCATCGTGTCCTACTAAGACGCTCGGTTTGTCGACCGAAGTGAACGGCAAGGGTTACCCCTTCGCTATGATGGTTGAGCCGGATTCTTGTACTGGTTGCGCTTCTTGCGCTATCATCTGTCCGGATAGTTGTCTAACGGTGTATCGCCAAAAATTCGAGTAAACTATGGCAGAGAAAGAGGTAAAACTTATGAAGGGCAACGAGGTGATTGCTCACGCAGCAATTCGCTACGGTTGCGACGGCTATTTCGGCTACCCCATCACTCCGCAGTCGGAGGTTATGGAGACACTTATGGAGCTTAAGCCTTGGGAGACTACCGGTATGGTTGTTCTTCAGGCTGAGTCTGAGGTATCTTCTATCAACATGCTTTACGGCGGTGCCTCTACAGGTAAGCGCGTGATGACATCATCGTCATCGCCCGGTATCAGCCTTATGTCTGAGGGCTTGAGCTACCTTGCAGGTGCCGAGCTTCCCTGCGTCATCGTAAACTGCCAGCGTGGTGGTCCAGGCCTTGGTACCATCCAGCCTTCACAGTCTGACTACTTCCAGGCTTGTAAGGGTGGTGCTCACGGCGACTTCCACCTTATCGTACTCGCTCCTAACTCAGTTCAAGAGATGCACGACTTCGTAGCTGACGCTTTCGACCTCGCATTTAAGTATCGTAACCCTGCTATGATCTTGGCTGACGGTTGTATCGGTCAGATGATGGAGAAGGTTGTGTTGGCTCCCCAGCGTCCTCGCAAGACTAAGGAGGAGATCACTGCCGAGTGCAAGAACTGGGCATTGATCGGTAAGACTGACGACCGCGAGCGTAACGTGATCACATCACTTGAGCTTAAGTCGGAGGTTATGGAGGTTAACAACCAGCGCCTCCAGGCTAAGTACGACGCCATCAAGGAGAATGAGGTGCGCTACGAGGCTATCGAGTGCGACGATGCAGAGTATATTATCGTAGCCTTCGGTTCGTCATCACGTATCTGCTCTGCTACGGTTGAGATGGCTCGTGCTGAGGGTATCAAACTCGGTTTGTTGCGTCCTATCACCCTCTATCCATTCCCCACAAAGGCTATCGCAGCTCTCGCTGAGCGCGGCGTGAAGGGCTTCCTTTCAGCTGAGCTTAACGCTGGTCAGATGGTTGAGGATGTTCGTCTTGCAGTAAATGGCAAGGCTTCCGTTGAGCACTTCGGCCGCATGGGTGGTATGTTGTTCTCACCCGACGAGGTACTTAAAGCAGTTAAAGAGAAACTTATAAATCGATAAGACTATGGCAGAGGTTGAAATCAAAAAGGAGAATTTGGTATTTGGCAAGTCGAAGCTTATCTTGCCTAACGTAATGCACTACTGCCCCGGCTGTAGCCACGGTACCGTACACAAGCTCGTTGCCGAGGTTATCGAGGAGATGGGTTTGGAGCATGACACTATCGGCGTATCGCCCGTAGGTTGCTCGGTATTTGCATACAACTATATTGACATTGACTGGGCACAGGCAGCTCACGGTCGTGCTTGCGCTGTTGCAACAGCTATCAAGCGTGTTAACCCCGAGAAGATGGTCTTCACCTACCAGGGTGATGGCGATATGTCGGCTATCGGTACGGGCGAGACTATCCACGCTGCAGCACGTGGCGAGAACATCGTTGCTATCTATATCAACAACGCTATCTATGGTATGACCGGTGGTCAGATGGCGCCTACTACCCTCTTGGGTATGAAGACAGCCACTACCCCTTATGGTCGTGATCCTAAGCTCAACGGCTATCCCTACAAGATCGCTCAGATGTTGGCTCACCTTGACGGTGTATGCTACGTTACTCGTCAGACCGTTCACACTCCCGCCAACGTTCGTAAGGCAAAGAAGGCTATCCGCCACGCATTTGAGAATGCTATGGCAGGCAAGGGCTTCAGTCTTGTTGAGATCGTTGCTACATGTAACAGCGGTTGGAAGCTATCGCCAGTTGCAGCTAACGAGTGGCTTGAGCAGAACATGTTGCCATTCTACGAGCCCGGTGATTTGAAGGACACAACTAAAGAGTAAGCATTATGAAAGAGACAATAATCATTGCAGGTTTCGGAGGACAGGGTGTCCTCACTATGGGTAAGATCTTGGCTTACTCTGGTATTATGCAGGATATGGAGGTTACTTGGATGCCTTCATATGGTCCTGAGATGCGTGGTGGTACCGCCAATGTTACCGTTATCCTCTCGGATAAGGCTATCTCATCACCTATCGCTCATGAGTTTGACTGCGTAGTGGTACTCAACCAGCAGTCTATGGATAAGTTCGAGGCACAGGTTAAGCCCGGTGGCGTGCTTATCTACGACACAAACGGTATCACTCACCACCCCACACGTACCGACATCAGCGTCTATCAGATCGATGCTACTGCCGAGTGCGCACGCTTGGGTCAGTCTAAGTTGTTCAACACGATGATCCTCGGTGCTTACCTCAAGGTTCGCCCCGTAGTTAAGATGGAGAACGTCATGGCTGGTTTGAAGAAGACCTTGCCCGAGCGTGCATGGAAGATGCTCCCACAGAACGAGGAGGCTATCAAGCATGGTGGCGAGATCATTCGTCAGATTCGCTAATTAAGGTGCTGTCAAAGGCGGGGCATCAGCGACATTCGTTCGCAGGATCCTCGTTGGACAGTTATAATTTCCCGAGTGGGCTTCGGCTCATTCGGGATTTTTCATGCTACTGGGACGTATTGCGTATTATATCATCTCACGTGGTAAGGAAGCAGGAAATAGCATATATTAAAAACAGTTCACAATATCCATCCTCTCAATCGATACAAGTTTAGTTTTTTTTGGTATCTTTGTGAGATGCTGGGTGAGAGTTAGTATACACCTTGAGCATATTAATTAAAAATACTGATATATTGATTTTTACAATCGGAT
>CALBKP010000045.1 GCA_937895825.1 uncultured Alistipes sp.
ATACCATTGTGGGTTCCTGCACTGCCAAATTTGCGAAGACGGAGTGCCCCCACTTCCAGATCTAAGTCATCGTAAATTACGAGTAGCTCTTCCGGATCCAGCTTATAGAAATGCATGACTTCCTGTACGGACTCCCCGCTCAGGTTCATATAGGTCTGCGGCTTCATCACCAGCACCTTCTCCCCGCCGATGGTGAGAATATCGCTCAGAAGACCGAGGATATAGTAGGCCCCTACGACCTCCACGACTTCTTCCTCTACTGTGCTCTGCGTCGTCGCTATGCACCGTCGAAGATTGCCATGCTGGCATCTATCGCCTTCGAGGGTACGCACGACAAGGCTACCATCATCAAGTGGCTCAAGGTATTCTTCCGCCGCTTCTTCACTCAGCAGTTCAAGCGCTCGGCTATGCCCGATGGCCCCAAGGTCGGAGCTGTGGGTCTCTCACCACGTGGCGACCTGCACATGCCTTCGGATGCTCATGAGCGCGCCTGGTTGCAGGAGGTCGAGGAGATGGAACGTGAGCTTGATAACCTATAAACTGATACCGATACTATGAAACGACTACTTATTCTATTTGTGGCCATGGTTGCTACTGCCGGCAGCCTCTCGGCACAGGGCTGGCTCGATGCCTTGAAGGGTGCTGCTACGGAGATTGTCGACGAGGTTACGGGTGGCAAGGCTACCCAGGCACTGCTCCCAGGCAAGTGGAGCTACTCCTCGCCCGCCGTGCGCCTTACAAGCAGCGATATGCTCGCCTCTACGCTCTCTTCGGGCGTAAGCCAGACGATGGAAGCCAAGCTCCAGAAGGCCTACGACTTCGTTGGCATCAAGCCCGGAAGCTCAGCATTCACGTTCAATACGGATGGCAGCTTCACCGCCGTTATGGGTAAGCGTAGCCTTGCAGGTACATATACCTACGACGCTACGAGCCACGCCATAGAGCTTAAGTTCAGCACCAAACTCTTGAACCTCCGCTCGATGAAGGGCTACGCCTTCCTCGATGGCGAGAAGATGGAGCTCGTCTTCGACTGCACCAAGCTCTTCGATCTGCTCACAGCCCTCGGCTCTAAGTCTTCGTCGCTTGGTACAATCACGGAGCTTGTCAAGAACTACGACGGCATGATGCTCGGCTTCGGCTATAACCGATAGTCCCACGCTATGAGACGTATATATATAATAATGGTATTGATGGTGGCAGGGCTCCTCGGCTCTGCCACCGAGGCCTCGGCACAGATAGACTTCGGCCGTGCTCTGAACGCGCTGCTTGGTGGTACGACTCAAGACCAGAACTCGCCCACTGAGCCAGTCAAGACACCTTACGATGTGCTTCGTGAGAATGCCCCCCAACACTCGAAGATTACGGGCGTGTGGCTATACCACTCTGCCGCTATCGAGTACCTCGGCAACCTGCCGTTTGCCGATGTAGCCCTCTCGCAGCTTGAGGCTGTTGGCCAGGGTGAGCTACGCGCTAAGGGTATCACGGCGGGCTTCTTCGGCCTTACGGTACGCCGTAACGGTGTGGTGTATCTGAGTTATGAGGATGAGATATACGAGGGTAGTTATAGCTACGATGCAACCGATGCATCGCTAAAGATTAGCGCCCAGGTCGATGGCTCGACTATGAGTGCTCGTGGCTATCTAAAGATTGAGAATGGACGACTCGTCCTGCTCGTCGATGCTCGCGATGTTATGAGCATCCTGCTCAAGGCCTTCCCTGAGTATAGGAACAACCCCACGGTGGTCTCTGCCGAGAGCACCCTGCGTAACTTCGATGGCGTATATATCGCCGTGCATTTAAGCCGTTAGGCCTGACCCCTTGAGAGCCACCACTCGGCCCACTCCATATCTTCTGGCGTGGTGAGCTTTAGGTTCGATCTCTCACCCTCAACAAGGGTTATATATCCGCCTGCCGCCTCAACGACCGAGGCATCATCCGTAAATCGCGGGTCGTAGGGTAGAGAGTAGGCACTACGTAGCACCTCAGCTTTGAATAGCTGGGGTGTTTGTACTATGCGTAGCTCCGATCGTGGCACAATCATCGACTCCGTGCCCGCCACTCTTCGTATCGAGTCGACGACATCTACGACGGGTATCACGGCATCGCACTCCTCCACCTTGAGCACCGTGCGTAGTATCAGCCGCTTCGACACCAGCGCCCTAACGCCATCGTGTACGGCTATGTACTCCACCTCCGACGATAGTGCCTCGATGCCACACTTCACCGAGTCGAAACGCTCCTTGCCACCCGCCACAACCTTATGCACCGCCACGTCGAAGCGTGCCGCGAGGTTCTTCCATAGGGCTATGTGCTCATCGGGAAGTACGACGACAATCTCCGCCCCAGGCAGTGCCTCGGCAAAGGTATTTATGGTGCGCGCCACCACGGGCTCGCCACCGAGTATCATAAACTGCTTCGGCAGCGACGACTGCATGCGTCGTCCCGAGCCGCCTGCTACGATTATTACTCCTCGCTTTGCCATATCAGTTTTGTTCCAAATCCTAAGGTGTTATCCGTTAGCTTCAGCATGGTTGGCTCCACCATCCATAGCGTTAGCGGTGCTACGGCAGCATAGGGAAAGCGCTTGATGTAGGTGCGCTTAGCCTCCTCGTCGCCCTGCTCTGCTATGCCCTCAACCTGTAAGCCCTGCACACGACCCACCACACGTGTTTCGAGCACTATGGAGAGAGCCACACGTCTATTCTCGGCCATCTCCTGACCATGGCGTGTTGTTAGGTCTGAGGTAAATACGAAGCGATTACGACGCTTGTCGTATGCATAGAAACAGTTGGCAACGTAGGGCTTGCCATCGCTGTTCACCGTCGCCAACGTCAGCACATGGTGCTTGGCTATAAACTTAGCGAAGCGTTCGTCTATCGTGGTGTTACTCATTGCTCTTCACGTCGGTTTGAGCCTCTGTCTCTACGGCAGGCTCCTTTGCTGGGAATATATCCTCGTCTGTGATGCATACAAAGCCCTCAGGCGTGGTGCCGTTAAGCTCGGCAATCACGCGGTCGCGTACCGCCTCGAAGCGTACACGATGAGCCTCCGCAATGGGCTCTGCTGGCTCTTGAGGCACCTTTAGCGGGTCTATCGCCTTGCCATTCTTCCAGATGCGGTAGTCCAGGTGTGGCCCCGTAGATGTGCCCGTCGAGCCTACGTAACCGATAAGCTGGCCCTGCGATACACGCGTTCCCACGCGGATACCCTTGGCAAAGCCGCGCAAGTGTAGGTAGCCTGTAACGATGCTTCCTGCGTGCTGGATCTTTATGGTGTTACCACCGCCACCACCCCAGCCAGCGAACGTCACAACGCCATCGGCCACGGAGTGTACATGTGTTCCCGAGGGTGCTGCATAGTCAACGCCATGGTGCGGACGATAGACCTTGTGTACGGGGTGTAGTCGTGCGTTGGAGAACTTCGAACTTATTCGTGTATACTTTAGCGGTGCCTTAAGCAGCTGCTTGCGCAACGACTCGCCGTTAGCCTCCCAGTAGCGTAGCTTGCCCTCCTCCTGAGCGTAGGGTATGGCGTAGTACACCTTGCCGCCGTGGTTGAACTCTGCACCCCAGATGCGACCAATGCCCACCGACTTGTCGTCTACGAACTTCTCATCGTAGATAACCTTGAACGAGTCACCCGCTTGTATGCCGAAGAAATCCACCGTCCACTGATATATATCCTCGAACTCAGCAGCGAGGGCATAGGGTAGATCCTTCTCCATGATAGCGCCCCAGAGTGATGAGTTGATCACAGCTTCGCTGCGCATGCGCTTCACCTCCACGGGACGTGATCCGAGGGCCACGCTTACGCTGTCGCCCCTGAAGCCAAAGACCACGTAATCTATGGCGTTACGGTGGTAGACAACGTAATCCACAACGTCACGCTCACCAAGCGAGTCCACCTCGTGGCGTGTAAACGTCGTATAGGCGTTATCCGCACGTATCTGTCGTAGTGGAAATATCTCCTTTGCAGCCTTGTCCAGGCGGTCAACCATCACCGCCGATATACCCCTGCGACCAAGTATTCCGCCTACGGTCTCACCCATGCGCACGGTGTCATCGGCGATGGTGTAACCCTCTATGTCGATGCCATAGAGCAACACCGGTTCACGCTCGACGACACTCTGAACACTCTGATCATCATCCCCATTGTCGGTGGAGCTGCCGCTGCATGATGCCATAACGAGAAGGAGCATCAATGCAGAAAAACGTATCATCATCTTCATACTCTGCAAAGATAATATTTATTTTGCTTTTTACCTAATGTTTGGTTGTCGGTTATGGCCATTTAACGCCAAAACAGATGTAATATTTGGTAATTATAAAAATAAATAGTACCTTTGGCAGGATTGTGACATTACGTGTCGCATAATTATTGTGTAGAATGGAGTTTTTGAAGCGCATACTTTCATGGATATATACGATGGTGATCGTCATTCGCCATCGCCTCTATGATTGGGGCGTGTTCAAGAGCTACTCGTTCGACATACCCATCATCTGTATCGGCAATATCACGGTTGGTGGTACGGGCAAGACTCCTACGGCCGAACATCTGATTTCGCTCCTTAGCAGCGACTATAACATAGCCATCCTCTCGCGTGGCTACGGCCGCCGTACCAAGGGCTATCGCGAGGTGCAGACCGAGGACTCGTATATCAACGTTGGCGACGAACCATTGCAGATAAAATTGAAGTTTCCTTCGACAATCGTTGTTGTCTCGGAGGATAGAGTTGCTGGCATCGAGCGCATACGCAAGGAGCATCCCGAGGTCAATCTTATCATCATGGACGATGGCTTCCAGCACCGCAAGGTCAAGGCGAAGGTGAACATCATACTCGTTGACTCCACACGCCCCATTGATGCCGATAGCATGTTACCATTGGGTCGTTTGCGTGACTTGAGGTCGCGCCTCTCGGCCGCGCACTTCTTTATCGTTACGAAGTGTAATAAGGATATGGCTCCGCTGGATAAGCGCTTGTGGCATAACAAGCTACGCTCTATCGCCTACCAGAAGGTCTATTTCACAACCATCGAGAGCCGCCGTGTATGTCCGCTCTTTAACTTTGAGGACAGAGAGGAGGTAAACTACGGACAGCAGGCCATCATCATTTCGGGTATTGGCAACCCTCGCCCCTTTGTCCATCAGGTTGAGACGCACTTTAATGTTGTCGATAAGATGCTCTTTGCCGACCACCATGTCTTCACGGCAGAGGATATGCGCCGCTTGTATAAGAAGCTTAAGCATAACCCTCGCGCGGTGATTATCATGACCGAGAAGGATGCCGTGCGCCTACGCCGCTCGAAACTTCCTGAGCCATTGATGCGTGCCATGTACTTTATGCCTATACACATGTCCTTTGTCGAGGGACCCGATACAGACTTCCGTGGTAAACTTATTGCCGAGATTAAGTGCGAGTCGAAGTCGAAGAGTATTACTTAGTGATAGAAAAAGATAAATGATAAAAGTATGATTAACAAGGTTATATTAGTAGGAAACGTAGGTATGGATCCCGAGGTCCGTACCTTGGAAACGGGTGTCAAGGTGGCACGTGTGCGCCTCGCTACCACGGAGCGTATTTTCAATCGCCAGACAAACGAGACCACCGAGCATACCGAATGGCATACGGTGACCCTATGGCGTGGCCTCGCCGAGGTTGCCGATAAGTATGTCCGCAAGGGTTCGCAGATATATGTCGAGGGTAGCCTTCGTAATCGCGAGTGGGAGCGTGATGGTGTTAAGCACTATGCTACGGAGATTGTTGCCGACGAGATGAAGCTCCTCGGCCGTAGACAGGAGGGCGCAGCTCCTCAGATGAGTACGCCACAACCAGGCTATACACCTCAGCAGCCTAACTATGTACCTCAGCAGCCGAGCTATTCACAGCCGACGCAACCGAGCTACTCGGCACCTCAGCCCCAGCCACAACCCATGGCTCCAGCTATGCCAACGGAGGATCCCGACGATCTGCCGTTCTAAGCGTGTCGAGATAGTGTGAAAGAGAAATATGGGGTATCCGACATAACTGGATGCCCCTTTCTTTGTCACCATTGACGAATATGTAAAATGCATAGTTGCAAATTTATTCCGGAATTTTCGGTGAAATAAAAGATAAATTTGTAGATGTGAATTATTATTCATATTTTTGTATTTTGAATTATGCCTCAATGTGTTGTGGCTGTTGTAATAAGACAACAAACTATTTAAAAATAACTATATGAAGAAGTTTTTTATGAGTATTAAGACTGCGGTGGCAACAATGACCACAGCAGCAATTCTTGCCTCTTCTGTGGTATCTTGTTCTTACGACGACTCTGAGTTGTGGGGTGAGATCAACCAGATTAAGCAGGAGGTTGCCGACCTTCGCACTCAGGTCGAGAATGAGCTTGGCGCGCTCAATGAGCTTGTTAACGGCTTGGTGACTATTGCTGACGTTAAGCAGCAGAGCGACGGTAGCACACTCGTAACCCTTTCGGATGGCCGCAAGATCACGATCTATCCTAAGAACGAGCAGAGGGTTCCTACTGATGTGATTACCACCTATGAGGAGAATGGCGTTCTCTATTGGGCTAAGTACGATGGCCTTGGTAACCCTCAGCCTATCCTTGTTAATGGAAAGATGGTTCCCGTTGGCGACGTAGCACCCCAGACCAAGGTTAATGCCGAGACTGGTGCTATCGAGGTATCGTTCGATGGTGGTAAGACTTGGATTACCACGGGTTATAGCGAGTCTGTTGCTGATGGTATCTTCGCTGGCATCGATGTTGTCTATTCAGACTGGCAGGTTGACGGCGATGGTAACCCCGTAGCTCTCTACGCTGTTATTACGCTTAACGATGGTTCGGTTATCAAGGTAGGTATGCAGAATGGCCGCCTTATCCTTCCCATTGACTCGGTATTCGTAGCCTATGGCGATACGGTATCTATTGCCGTTGAGGTTGAGGATGCAGCCGACTTTATGACACAGGTTCCTCGTGGCTGGACATGCGAGGTTAAGCACTCGGTTAAGGAGTCACGTATGACTCTCAGCTACACAGCTCCTACCTATGAGAGCGTGCAGAATGGCTATGCTGACCTTGGTGGCGTATCTAAGTTGATGGTTGTCTTTAACAATGGCTCATCTGCCATCGCAAGCATCAAGGTATCGACCAATCCTACATCTGTATACTTTACGGAGGAGGGCGCATATATCGAGGCAAGCTTTGGTACCAACTATATGCTTTGCGGTATCCTCCCCACTTCAAGCTTCAAGCCCGCAACGCTCGTAAGCTACTGTAACAGCGTTCTCGATGGCTCGGCTACTGATGGTAGCAATGCCAAGAAGTATGTTCGCGAGGTAGCCTTCACGGAGGAGTATACTATGTTTATGACGTATGACGACTTGTCGAATACCAAGATGAACGCTGGAACTGAGTACACATTCTGGTATGTTGTTCCTCGCACAGATGCTGAGCAGAATATGTACGTTGTTGAGAACGAGATGGTGGCATGCTCTTACACTCATAGCGTATCGTCGTTCGAGGTTACCGAGGCAAGCTTCTTCGATGTGAACATCAAGTTCAGTGCAGCTGGCTCGCTCGGCTACTTCCTGGGTTACGGCTTCGCTGCAGACTTCGATGCTTCGGAGATTGCTGCTTACTACACTGAGTATCCCGATTACCTCTACTTCAACAAGACGGAGCAGTCGTACGAGGGCTCGTTCCTTAAGTTGTTCGACCCATACACTCAGAGCCTTGTTCCTGGTACAGAGTATACCGCATGGTATATCACTAAGGGTGCATCTATGGTAGTGCTCGAGGATAACGTTCGCAGCTGGAACTTCTCGACTAAACCATTCTTTGATGGTGGTGATATTGAGGTGACTACTTCGGAGGAGGTCATCGAGTACACGCGCCTCTCTACTACTCTCTCTACAAATGCTGGCCACGTTGCCATCTACTATAATATCGTGCCTTCGTATATGGCTACAGCTTATCCCGACGATACATATCGCAAGGAGATGCTTCTTACGGAGGGTACACGTGTTATCACCGATAAGAGCGTTCCCGTATCTTACGACAAGGCAAAGGCTGGCGATAAGCTAACGCTGTTTGCTATGGCCGTTGATTCGGAGGGTAAGTTCGGTAAGATCCTTGTTAAGGAGTACACCACTAAGAACTTCGAGTATAACGATATTGATCTCAAACTCAACCTCACCGACTATAAGGTAGACGATACTAAGATTGAGGTTACGGCTGAGGGCGCTGAGAAGTTCGTTTACGTTTACGCTATGGTAGAGAGCGAGGAGTGGACCGAGGTATATGGTGGCACTAAGAAGAAGGCTGGCGAGTTTATGATCGCTAACCCTACTGATAGCCGTATCTGTGATACCTCTAAGGCTAACTACGCACTCGTTGATGGTAAGATTCAGATTGCGGGTCTTAACATGGATGAGGAGTATGTGATCGTTGTTATGGCTGTTGCGGCCGATGGTAGCTACTCGCAGCCTCAGACCGTATACTTTACCCCTATTGCAAACATCGGTATCGTCGTTAAGAAGACGGATGCTAACTGGGCAGAGGGTAAGCCTGAGCTAATCCTTGGTTCTACACAGAATATCGAGTTCTTCAACATCACTTGGTATATCAGACCTCAGAAGGATTATGATGCATACACGGTTGCTTTGCACCCCGGTAATCTCGTGAACGAGAATCTCGGTACAGCAATTGACACAACAGAGAAGCTTATCGCTTATATTATCTCGATGTGTGATACTGGTAAGACAGATCAGGGTCACAAGTGTGTATACCGCGAGGATGGTAACTATTCACGCACTTGGGAGACTATGGAGGACTTGAATGGTGACGGTCGTTTCACTTCGGACGAGTGGGTTGAGCACACTGAGGATGGTCTTCCCGGTGTTCATAACTACTGCTTCTACGGTACCGAGGATGAGACTATGATCTTTACTACTTGGGTAGGCCCCGATGGTAACTTCCACGAGCCCTTCGTCTACAATCCTACCGAGGAGAAGGAGGTGGTTGACTGGACTCTCGAGTAATCGGTCATTGTCGACCGTATAACAAGAGCACCCGACGTTTATCGGGTGCTCTTGTTGTTTATGTGCCAAGATTTGCTTAGATAGACTTTGGGTGGTAGATGGCCAATTATTTGCTACCTAACAACTATGCTTCTTACGATATTATGCCCTGCACGAGCATTTAGCTTGGCCGCAAGCATGTCGCGCTGAAAGAATAGCTCCTGACGAATCACCCCCGAGCTCACACATATATATAGTATGCCATTTTCGAGCCGAAGATCTGTTGTTGCGGCTGCCACTCTTAAGCCCACAATCTCCTGCCAGTAGTCGGGTAAATGTCCCTCGGCAAGCTTGCGTGCAACGTGCGGACGCTGGAAGAACTCCTCCAGAATCTCGCCTATGGTCTTGGGGTGTGTGCGTTTCATCGTGCTACGTGTCCCTCGGTTATGTGGAATAGTTGGTATTCGGCCTGTGCCTCGCTTAGCGTGTGCTCCAAACGGTGCTTGTTGCAGTCGGTTATGAGTATCTGTCCGAAGTTCTTGCCACCAACGAGTTTGAGCAACTGTGCTACACGACGCATATCAAGCTTGTCGAACAGATCATCGAGTAGGAGTATCGGGCGTTCGCCGCAGTGCTCGGCAAGGAGTGTGTACTCTGCGAGCTTTAGGGCTATGAGAAACGACTTCTGCTGCCCCTGCGAGCCATACTTTCGCAATGGATGTCCGCAGATGCCAAAGAGTATGTCGTCACGGTGTACGCCAGATGTGGTGTGCTCGTTGACAAAGTCCTTTTGTCGTGATGCAAGCAGCAACTCCATGAGAGGTGCAGATTGTAGCTCCGAACGATACTCTATGCTTATCTGTTCGCGCTCCTCTGCAAGTAGGGAGTAGTAGCTCGCCACGAGCGGTAACATGCGCTCTATGACCTCCTTGCGGCTGCTGAAGATAACATCTGCCGCAGCAGCAAGCATCGTGTCATATATTAGTAGCATCTCCTCCGTGGGTGATGTCTTAAGTAGCTTGTTGCGCTCCTGAAGTGCAGCGTTGTAACGTATGAGGGCAGCCAAGTATGTGCGGTCTATCTGCGATATGAAGCGGTTTATGTAGCGTCGTCGCTCCTCGGCCGAGTCGCTGATGAGCGATGTGTCGGCGGGAGATACCACGACTATCGGGAAATGCCCCACATGGTCAGATAGCTTGTCGTACTCTTTGCCGTTGCGTTTAAGGGTCTTGCCACCACGTCGCGAGTAGGCGCATACCACCTGTTCGCGGCGGTCGTCGTCGTGGGCAAAGCGACCATCAACGATAAATCCATCCTCTTGGTGACGTACGCTCTGCGAGTCGGTGAGCGTATGCATCGAGCGTGCGAGGGATAGGTAGTGTACGGCATCAAGAATATTGGTCTTGCCGGCACCGTTGTCACCCACGAAACAGTTTATCCCGCGTGAGAGAGTTATCTGCTCCTCGCCTATATTCTTAAAGTTTACTATTGATAGTGTGTCGAGTATCATACGCCGCAATCGTGGGATTATCCGTTGTTAGCACCACATATCTTATGTTTTAAGATGCCAATTTTCGACAAAGATAGCAAAAATTATCGATTTTTTTGTAGAAAGCTATGAAATTAGAAGTTTTTGTTGTACTTTTGTAGGTCAATTGCGAAAGATAAAAATAATTAAAATACAAAACATTTTATGGCAAACAAAGTACAGACACCCGAAACCGACATTATGGTAGAGACCAAGGGTAAGTTGGAGTTATTTTTTGACAAGTATGGTAACAAGCTTCTCAAGGGACTTGCTTGTGTAACAGTTATCGCAGTAGGTGTATTTGCTTGGGTAAGCATTTCGTCTAACAGCGAGCTTAAGAACGAGAATGCAGCTCAGGCCGCTCTTACCGTGGCATTGACTACCGATGCAGGTGTTGAGGCTTTCGAGGCTGTTGTTAACGAGTACGAGGGCACTAAGGCTGCTAACACTGCTGCTTACCTTGTAGGTGCTGAGTATCTTGAGGCTGGCGACTTGGCAGCTGCTAAGGCATCGTTGGCAAAGTATCAGGATGTTGAGGGTGTTGCTGGTGAGGTTGTGAACGCTCTTGTTTACACTCTCCGTGGCGATATCGCAGTTGAGGAGAACGATCTTCAGACTGCCGCTGACCTCTTTGGCAAGGCTCTTGCAGCAAGCGACGATGAGTTTACCTTCGAGGCTGCATCTGTAAAGCTCGCTCTCGTTTATGAGGCTATGGGCGACGAGGCTAAGGCTCAGCAGTTGTATAAGGATATCGTTGCTAAGTATCCTGCTAAGACTATGCAGTACTCGAAGTTTATCCGCGAGTAATACCCTGTAATTGTAGTATGATGGTCGAGGGAGCAGCTTCGAATATGAAGTTTGGTGTGGTTATCTCACGCGAGTTCGAGGAGTATAACGATATCCATCTCAAGCCGTTTGTTGATCGCCTCTCGCAGTTGGGATGCATGGCTCATAACATTGTTGTTAAGAGTGTGCCTACCACCCACGACCTTCTGATGGCGACCCTTTTTATGGCGGAGTACACCGATGTCGATGGTGTGGTTATCCTTGCACCGCAGAACCGCGTGATGGGTACTCTCTCGCTAATGAACGGCATCGTTCAGATACAGACGCAGTGGAATATGGTCGTTGAGATTGGTGGCGTTGAGTGTGCCGACAATATCGTAGAGATGATCACGCTGCAGAACGACATGGAACTCGAGGCTCCGGAGCTTACACGCCAGCGCGGCAGTGGTAACTTCTCATAGTCGTCGACATCATTACTATAACAATCTATGGAGCTGCCCTTTGCGGGGTGGCTCCAATTTTTTTATTCTATGAGCGTCAACTTTTCGTAATATTCCGAACTTTTAATGGTTGCGATTATATTTTTTTTACTACCTTTGCAATAATGGACAAACGTTATTCATATGACGATATAGAACTTGCCTATCGCATTGAGGGCGAGGGTGATACGGTGCTGCTGCTCCATGGCTGGGGTTGCGATTGTAATATATGGCAACCTACCATCGAACTGCTCTCAGCGTCATACCGTGTCATAGCTGTCGATTTCGCAGGCTTTGGCCATAGTGCGGAGCCAACGACGGTTTGGGGTGTCGAGGAGTACACCCGCTCTATCGAGGCTCTTGTCAAGGAACTCGGCATCGTCCGACCAACACTCGTTGGACACTCGTTTGGTGGCCGTGTATCTATCCTCTACGCATCGCGTAACGATGTCGAGCGTGTTGTGCTCACGGATGCTGCGGGTGTTAAGCCACGTCGTACGGTTGGCTACTACTATAAGGTCTATACGTTCAAGCTGATGAAATGCCTGCTGCCCGTGCTTATTGGCCGCCAGAAGGCTCAGATGCTTATCGACCAGCGCCGTGCCGCTTCGGGCTCGTCGGACTATAACCGTGCAACGCCTATGATGCGTGCTATACTTTCGAAGTGTGTGAACGAGGATCTATGCCATGTTATGCCTAAGGTCAAGGCTCCAGTGCTCCTCTTCTGGGGAAGCGTCGATACGGCTACACCCCTTGCAGATGCCCATAAGATGCAGCGACTCATGTCCAATGCTGGCCTTGTCGTTGCCGAGGGTGCCGGCCACTTCGCTATGTTGGAGCAGGCAGAGCTGTGGCGTGCTTCACTTAAGTCATTCCTTAAAATAGAGTAGCAGCTATGAGTATCTCGGTGTATATCTTTATCCTCGTGTGGTTGCTCTATTGGGCAGCTACAACGCGTTACTCGGTGCAGATGTTCCAGCAGAACTCCTACCGCACGGAGCGCTATAACCGCTGGCTACTATCTACTGGCGAGTGGCACTCGCGCATGAACCTCGTAGCTGTCGTAGCGGCCATTACGTTTGCCTTTACCTCGCATGTTGTGGCTCTTACGATCTTCGGTCTATGGATGATGGTTATCGCCCTTGCGGAGTTCTCTATAAAGTATAAGCTCAAGTTGGTCTACACGATGCGTGTCAAGCGACTGATTCTTACACGCTTGCTGCTTACAGTAGCAATCCTTGCGCTGGTGCATATCTTTGCTCCAAGCTATACGCTTGTTGCAGCCATGCTCCTCTCGCTCGACTATTGGACCATTCTGGCAAACCTTATCAACCGCCCGTTGGAGGCTGCCATCACGCGCTGGTACTATAACGACGCTCGCCGCATCCTTCGCTCGATGCCTCATCTCAAGATTATTGGCATCACGGGAAGCTTTGGTAAAACGTCGACCAAGCACTTCCTCTATCGTATCCTCTCGGAGCGTTATAACGTGGTTATGACCCCTGGTAACTTCAATACCACACTCGGTGTTGTACGTACTATTCGCGAGCATCTGAAGCCTCACCATGAGGTATTTATCGTGGAGATGGGTGCTAAGCAGCGTGGCGATATCAAGGAGATATGTGACCTTGTGCATCCCGAGATTGGCATTGTCACATCGGTCGGTGAGATGCACCTTGAGACCTTCGGCTCGGTAGAGAATATAGCCCGCACGAAGTTCGAACTTATCGAGTCATTGCCCGAGGGTGGCTTTGGCGTTGTGAACGTCGACTCGGAGGCGGCGTATAACTATGTCAAAGGACAAAATATTAAGGCTATGACCTACGCTATCGAGAACCATAAGGCCGACTATCGCGCTGTGGATATCGCCTATTCGCAGCTTGAGACGAGCTTCTCGGTGCAGGTGGGTGATAGGGTAGACGAAGGCTACGCTACGCATATCCTCGGCCGTGGTAATATACTCAACATCACGGCGGCATTGGCTGTTGCCGATCACCTCGGCGTGAGCTTGTCGGAGCGTCGCCGTGCGGTTAAGCAGATTGAGCAGGTGGAGCACCGTCTGAGCATGCGTTGTAATGGTGGTATCACCATCCTCGACGATGCCTATAACTCAAACCCCACAGGCGCACGCATGGCGCTGGAGGTGTTGCGTGACTTCGCCTCCGAGGGTAAGAGGTATGTTGTCACGCCAGGCTTTGTGGAGATGGGTGCTAAGCAGTACGACAACAATAGGGCGTTTGGCTGCGATATAGCTCGTGCTAACCCTGATGGTGTATATGTTGTTAACGAGGTAAACCGTGAGGCTATCACCTCGGGACTTAGGGATGGCGGTTATGTGGAGGAACGTCTGTCGTTGGTGGCATCGTTCAAGGAGGCCATGGCCGAGTTACAACCAAGGCTCAAGAGTGGCGACGTTGTGCTCTACGAGAACGACCTGCCTGACTCATTCAAATAGAAACGATTAAACTATAAATAAGATGAAGATTAATGTAGGTGTAATTTTTGGTGGCCGCTCGGTTGAGAACGAGATATCGGTGATTACAGCGGCACAGACTATGGCGGCGATGAACGAAGAGAAGTACAACATCGTGCCTATCTACATATCAAAGGAGGGTCACTGGTACACAGGCGATAAGCTCCGACAGACGGATAACTATCGCGATATGAAGGCATTGCTATCGTCCGTTGACGAGGTGTATCTACGTCCCGTATTTGGCGATAACAACCTCTATAAGGTGCGCAAGCCGCTGTTTGGTAGCGATG
This sequence comes from uncultured Alistipes sp., assembly GCA_937895825.1. Taxonomy (GTDB): domain Bacteria; phylum Bacteroidota; class Bacteroidia; order Bacteroidales; family Rikenellaceae; genus Alistipes. Next base: position 14,576 of record CALBKP010000045.1, read on the forward strand.
TGGTTACTACCATCGACGTAATCCTTCCCTGTCTGCACGGCACCTCGGGCGAGGATGGTTCGTTCCAAGGCCTTGTTGAGATGACGGGCATCCCCTATGCTTGCCCAAATACGCTTGCCTCGGCAAATGGCATGGATAAGATCACTATGAAGATGATTCTCAAGGAGAGCGGCATCCCCGTTGTGGAGTACGCGTGGTTCTCGGATAAGGAGTGGCTCTCGGATAGAGATGGCTGCATCGCTCGTTCGGAAGCTCTCAACTTCCCGCTTATCGTTAAGCCTGCAAACCTCGGCTCGAGCGTTGGCATCAAGGCTGTTCATGACCGCGAGGAGCTAATCGCAGCGGTGGATAACGCCATCAAGTATTCGAAGCGTATCATCGTCGAGCGTCTTGTTGAGCGTCTTAAGGAGATTAACTGCTCGGTTCTTGGCGACTACTACGACTGTGAGGCCTCGGTATGTGAAGCCCCCGTACGTAGCGGTGAGATCCTTAGCTACGAAGATAAGTACCTCGGTGGCGGAAAGAATAAACCCTCGGAGGGTATGCACTCCACTGTGAGGGAGATTCCGGCAAACCTCCCCGACGATGTCACGGCCTTCATTCGTAGGACCGCATGCGACACCTTCCGCGTGTTGGCATGTGATGGCGTGTCGCGCATCGACTTTATGATTGACGAGGCTACGGGTGACATCTTCGTTAATGAGATTAACACCATCCCTGGCTCGCTGTCGTTTTACTTGTGGGAGGCTACTGGCGTGAAGTTCGACGAGCTTGTTGACCGCCTTATCGCCATCGCCTTCAAGCGCAAGCGTGACTCGGAGTTTAAGACTACAAGCTATTCGGAAAATATCTTTGCCTACCAGGCTAAGCATGGTGCGAAGTTCGGTGGTGCTAAGGGTGCTAAACGTTAAATTTAAACACAATGACTTCACTTTACGATAATATAATCTTTGGTCCAGTGCGCTCACGTCGTCTGGGCCTGTCGCTGGGTGTCAACCTATTACCCCTAGAATCTAAGCTATGTAGCTTCGACTGCATATACTGCGAGTGTGGCTGGAATGCCGATCACCGAGGTAAGCGTCGCTTCAATGCCCGCGAGGATGTCAGCGCTATGCTCGATGAGGTGCTCTCGCGTATGGTTAAGGAGGGCACACCTCCCGATGTCATCACCTTCGCTGGCAATGGCGAGCCCACGATGCATCCCGATTTTGAGCAGATTATCGACGACACCATCGCCCTCCGTGATAAGCACTGTCCCGCAGCTAAGGTGTCTGTGCTCTCGAATGCCACGCAGATTCACCGCGAGGATGTATGCCGTGCGCTCCGCCGTGTCGATAATAATATCCTTAAGCTCGACTCGGCTTTTGATGCTACCGTGCAGCTCGTCAACAAGCCGCAGGGCGCATATACCGTCGCGCGTACAGTCGAGTTACTCAAGGCCTTCGATGGCGATCTTATTGTGCAGACGATGTTCTTGCGCGGTGAGTATGAGGGTCAGCGTGTTGATAATACCACCGAGGAGGAGGTCTCAGCATGGCTAAAGCTCGTCGCCGAGATACGCCCCAAGCAGGTTATGGTCTACTCGCTCGACCGCGATACCCCCTGTCAGACGCTCGAGAAGGTAGAGAAGGAGGAGCTGCGTGCCATTGCCGCACGTGTTGAGGCTCTCGGTATCACATGCTCGGTAGCGTAGTTGCCCACAACCCATTTGAGCCATTTTACAGAATATTAATTTAATTGTAGTCTAAAAATATGGAATTTGAAGGTAAAGTATTAGAGATTCTCGCTCCCGTGACGGGTCAGTCGGCGCGTGGTACGTGGGAGCGTCAGACGGTTGTCTTTGAGCAGCCCAATAAGCAGTATGGCAAGGAACTTGCTGTGACCTTTATGAATAAGGCACAGGAGGTTGCTAACCTGCGTGTTGGTGAGAATTATATCGTGTCGTTCGACATCGAGTCGCGTAACTATCAGGGGCGTTGGTATACCGACGTGCGTGCTTGGCGCGTGCAGCTTGTGCAGTCACAGGCGCAGCCCCCCGTTCAGGATATGCCTCCATTTATGGAGGAGCCTCAGCCCTCGTATTCGACGGGAGCAGCTGCGGGGGTTATTGATGATATGCCCTTTTAATTTCTTGCGTTAAGAGGTCTACTTTGGTACCTCAATACAAAGAGCGAAAGGGAAATACGCTTTAGTATGTCCCATCCGCTCTTTCTCTTTATCGACACCAAATTAAACCCATTCTGACAAGAGATTATGGCGTGCTTTTTCAGTATAGGTAAATGGTAGTAGAAAGGGTAGTTTAAGTGCTGGTGTATAGATGAGTTAGCAGGAAGAAGAGCACTTTCTACTACCCTTTATCACCTTTGGATGCGAACACCTTTTCAACAACCATCCTGCCTCGATATGCCAAATCTTGCAAGCCTATTAAAAAACAAAGACCGACATGATAGACGGTCTTTGCTCTCTTAGTATCAACTCGTTAGTTCAAGCCAAGGCGGTCAGCGCTATAAAGATAACGCTTGATGCTTCGCTTCGGTGTCTTCACGAACTCTTCCTTGTATATGATTATGTTCGATACCTTCTCGTACGATGCAACCATGGTATTGAGCTCCTGGAGGTTCTTATCCATAATCTCCTGGAGGTTGTCGAGGTTCACACCCTCGGCATTTGCCAACTCATAGTCGGGCACGACGAGTGCCGTGAGGCGACCATTATTCTCGATGATGAGCGACTCGCCAACCATATAGAGGTTATTCAGGCGCTCCTCAATCTCTTCGGGGTAGATGTTCTGTCCCGAGCCCGAGAGGATCATCGTCTTGCAGCGGCCGCGGATGTAGAGTGTGCCATCCTCATCCATGGTACACATATCGCCCGTGTGCAACCAACCCTCAGCGTCGAGCACAGCCTCCGTAGCCTTATCATTCTTATAGTATCCATCCATCACGTGCTCACCGCGAACGAGTAGCTCGCCAGGAACATTCTGCGGATCGCGCGAGCATATCTTAGCCTCCAAGAGGTTCGAGGGCAGAATCTTGCCACACGATCCAGTCTTAAAGAGCGTAGGTAACTCGAAACTGATTAGCGGTGCGCACTCGGTCATACCATAGCCCACCGTAATTGGGAACTTAATCTTACGCAAGAAGTCCTCAGTCTCGCGGTTAAGGGCAGCACCACCCACAATGAATATCTCGATGCAACCGCCAAACTGCTCCATAAGGCGTGCCTTGATCGTTGAGTAGATTGCCGTGTTAATAAGCGGAATACGCATGGCGATACTCATCGGGCCCTTCTCCAACATTGGGAGGATGCTCTTACGATATACCTTCTCAAGGATAAGAGGTACGGAGCATACCACATTGGGACGTGTCGTCTTCATCGCCTCGATAAGGATTTTGGGCGAAGGGATACGACCAAGGAGCGTGATGTGAGCACCACAGGCCAGCGGTGCGAGGAAGTCGAACGTACAGCCGTAGGCATGAGCCAGCGGTAGGAACGAGAGTGTTCGGCCACCCTTGCGGAAGAAGTGGTCACCCGTCTCGGGGTTAACCATATCCATTGCGAAGCCCACGTTGCCGGTGAGGTTATTTACCGTGAGCATCACACCCTTCGACGAGCCCGTCGTTCCCGACGTGTAGTTCAACAGACATACACGCTCGTTGGGAATCTCGGGATACTTGATGTCGTCGACGCTGAAGCCGCGAGGATAAGCCTCGCGGTAGTGCGAGAGGATATTCTTCATGTAGTTAGTGAGCTTGTCGCCCTCCTTCTCGTAGATTACGTGGAAGTCGGTGAGCGAGAATACAGCGTCAATTGCTGGGATCTGCTCCCCCTCGATATCATCCCAGAAGTTATCGCCGAGGAAGAGGAGCTTACTCTCCGAGTGATTCACGATGTTGATTACATCATTGGGATTAAAGTCCTGGAGGATTGGAACGATAACAGCACCGTATGTGATTGTAGCAATATAACTTATGCACCAGCGCGTGTTGTTACGGCCGATGAGCGCAATCTTATCACCCTGCTCAATGCCAGCCTCCTTAAATACGAGGTGGATCTTGGCTACCTCCTTAGCCATTTCGTAGTAAGAGAAGGTCTCGCCTTTGAAGTAGTCGGTAAGTGCCGACATCTCGCGATTATCGCGAAAACTCTTCTCATAAATCTTTATTAAATTCCTTTCTAACATGGTGTTATTTCGGTTTTAAATGATATTTCTTTGATGCAAATATATAACTTTTTTGTGAGTAATGGAAATATTCAACCGATTTTCTCATATCTATTTTATGGTTAGGAGTTATATTCTAAATGTAATATACTGAATAATAGTGTCTTATCTTGATTTATTGATAAAATAAATCTGTTGTAAATTTTTCTACAAGGATAATGAACGATGTTTGTTAAGAGTCAAAATGTCCTATTATTTGTATATTTTTCTTGTTTGCCTTTGTAAATCCTTTTTTTTGGATTATCTTTGCCTACTCCAATGGCTCTTTAGTTCAAGGGATAGAACGAAGGTTTCCTAAACCTTAAATCCGGGTTCGAGTCCCGGAGGGGCTACATTTTATTGTGATAACGGCGCATCTGTGGCACCAAGCTCATTGCCCCGAATGGGGAAATACGTCGAGTATGTCCTTATCCAAAAAATATCCAACCCCTAAGTAATAAATCCTCAAATCAAACGTTAACTTAGAAAACAAATATCAATTATGACAAACTACGTATCATCGCAGACGGCACAGCAATCGGCCGTAGCAACGCTCTTCAAGAGCCTCTATATGCAGATGGCGGCAGCACTCACCGTCACAGGCCTTGTGGCCTACTTCCTCTCGCAGTCCGAGGTGTTCTTTATGTATCTTGTTCAGAATCCTTCGGTAATCTGGATTACATTCTTTGTTCAGATTGGCCTTGTTATATGGATGTCGGCAGGATTGATGCGAATGTCAATGACCACGGCAACGCTGCTCTTCATCCTCTACTCGGTATCGATGGGTGTAACCATGTCGTCGATATTTATGGTCTACACCATGGGCTCTATCGCCTCGGTATTCTTTATCACGGCGGGCACGTTCTTCGTGATGAGCCTCATTGGTTACCTCACACGTATCGACCTCTCGAAGATAGGAAGCATACTCTTTATGGCGCTCATAGGCCTTGTTATCGCCTCGGTGGTTAACATCTTCCTTGGCTCGGAGACTATGTACTGGGTCATCAGCTACGTGGGTGTCATCATCTTCGTTGGACTCACGGCCTTCGATACGCAGAAGATCAAGCGCATGTTTGCCGAGTATGGCTCTGCCGACGAAATGGGTCAGAAGATAGCCCTCTTCGGAGCTCTCACCCTCTATCTCGACTTTATCAACCTCTTCCTATATCTATTACGTATCCTTGGCGACCGTCGATAGAGGTGATAGCTATAATATAGTGCGAGGGTGACCTATTGTAGTAGGTCGCCCTCGCTTCTGTTTGTAGTGGTGCTGCTATGTCAAAAACTTATTGCACAGGCAACACCAATTGCTTCTTGCTCGGCAAAGTATGATGGTGACACTGCAACGACACTGTGGGGCTTTAGCTTAAAGATTTTGCGACTCAGAGGTAATAGCCAGTAGCCTATACGTGCTGAGATGATGCCTATGGCGGCACCACCGAGCACATCATTAAACCAGTGTCGATTGTTATATAGGCGCATAAATGCCACGGATGAAGCAACAGCGTATGCGGCCAGTCCTAAGCTCCATCCATACTCGGTGCGCACTAACTCTGCACCAGCGAACGCATTGGCAGTATGTCCTGATGGGAAGGAGTTACGGCGACTACTACTAGGACGCATCTCGCGTATGGTATATTTCAGCGAGTTTGTAAGTATTGCCATCGACATATATGTAATGGCAGCTATGGCTATACGCTCACCAGCGCTATGCTTAGATTTTATAGGCGTAGCACACAGCGCTAAGTATGTAGCTAAGGGCGCAAATTGTATATAGTTATCGAAGTATAACTGTTTACCCTTGCTTAGCTTGTACATTCCATTGTTAATCGCAAGGTTTATCTCTCTGAGTGGTGCATTCTCACCAATGCCTAATGCCCCAATTGTGAATAACACACCAGGAGCAATAAACTGTGTGGCTCGGAACTTAGTAGTGGAATCACTATACCTGGGCCACCAACGCTCCGTAGTATTCAACGTGTCGCGTGTTGTCATCGTCATTTCCCCCCCCTCATTTTAGCCGCTGTTGCAGATGTATGATGGAGTGTGATGGATAGAATAGATGCGACTATGAATGTTATTATACGCGGACTCATTGTTAATAGGGTTAACTATTTGACGGAATAACCTGCTACAAAGATATGAAAAATATCTTAAAAAGGTCAAGAACGGTTAAATACTATTACATATAGCTCATATTATCTCCACATCATCCTTGATTTTACCTCGAAAATTGACATATTGTCACAAAGACTTTTCGATTGTGTTAAATTTATGTTACATTACGTTATACCCCTTGCACAAGTGAATTAATGCCGATAATTTTGTCGTCGTAAAGAAGAAATAAAACTATTATTTACATAAGTTATGATGCAATTATTGACACTTCTTGGTGCGCTGGGTATGTTCCTCTACGGAATGAACATGATGAGCTCGGGTCTTCAGAAGGCCGCGGGTAGTAAGATGCGTAACTTCCTTACGGCCATGACCTCAAACCCCTTTAAGGGTGTGATGACGGGTTTGGGTATCACCACGGTGATTCAGTCTTCGTCTGCCACTACGGTTATGACCGTAGGCTTTGTGAATGCTGGTCTGCTCACACTGTCGCAGGCCGTGGGTGTGATTATGGGAGCAAACATCGGTACTACGGTAACGGCGTGGTTGGTTGCGTGGCTTGGTTTTAAGGCAGATATCTCACTCTTTGCTGTGCCACTTATGGCAGTAGGCTTCATCTTAAGTCTCTCGAAGCAGGATAAGCGCCGCCACATTTCGGAGCTTATCGTCGGTTTCTCGCTCCTCTTCCTCGGCCTCTCGCTTATGAAGGAGTCGGTGCCCGATCTTAAGGAGACACCCGAGGTGCTCGCCTTCATACGGGATTGGACGAGCTATGGCTTTGGCTCTGTACTTATCTTCTTGGTGTTCGGTACAATTCTCACGCTCGTTCTTCAGTCATCATCGGCCACTATGGCACTCACGCTCATCATGGTAAACATGGGATGGATTCCGTTTGATATGGGTGCAGCCATGGTTCTTGGTGAGAATATCGGTACGACGATTACGGCAAACATAGCAGCGTCCGTAGGTAATGCTAATGCACGCCGCGCAGCACTGGCACACACGCTGTTCAATGTCTTTGGCGTGTGCTGGGCACTATTGCTCTATCGTCCATTCTTGATGCTCGTTGGTACGACTATCACCTGGATGGGCTTGCCTAATCCCGTTGATATTGTGCACTCATCAGAGATAGCTATGACCTCGGACGAGAGTATGTCGACGCTCTACGGTATCTCGATGCTCCACACGCTCTTCAATCTGTTTAATACCTTTATCCTTATCTGGTTCGTAAACGTAATCGTGAAGATTGTTATGCATGTTATTAAGGATAAGAAGGGTACGGAGGAGGATGTCGTGAAGCTCAAGTATATCAATGCTGGTCCCCTCTCTACTGCCGAGGTGGCAGTAGGCCAAGCGCGCAACGAGGTGATCCACTTCGCCGAGATATCACGCCGTGGCATAGGCTTCATTCGTCGCGCTATCGAGGCAAAGAATAATAATGAGTTCGAGGAGGTACGCCAGAAGCTCGTCAAGTACGAGGAGATTTCGGACCGTATCGAGTATGAGATTGCCGAGTTCCTAAACTCTCTTCCTGAGGATAGCATCTCGGAAGAGACACGTACCGAGACAAAGCGCATGTATAAGATTATTGGCGAGCTTGAGAGCCTCGGTGATTCGGGTGAGAGCGTTAGCCGCATCCTTGCACGTCGCAATAGCCACGAGAAGAAGTTTACTGATGAGCAGAAGATGAAGCTCAACACTATGCTTGAGGCAGTTGATAAGGCCTATGGTGTAATGATCGACAACCTCAAGGCTGAGACCTTCGAGCCTATGGGTCTGCGCTTGGCTACCGACTGCGAGATTGAGATAAACGACCTCCGCAACAATATCCGCGAGGAGGAGATTCGTAAGATTGAGAACGATGGCGCAAACTATCAGTCGAGCGTATACTACCTCGATACCGTATCGGAGATTGAGCGTATGGGTGACTTTATAATCAATATTTCGCAAGCTCTCGACAAGTAATTTCTTGAGATAAGGGATCATTCTTGACATATCCCAAAAACTCAAATGACCACGGGCTGTACGTCTAAGTACTATCCCGTGGTCATCTCTTTTGCAATGCACCACGTCTCTCGACTTCTGACAAGAAATGTGACGTGCTATTTCGAGCGTACGATCTTGCAATATCCCGTACGTTGTGTTATATGCCATTATCGCAACTATGCACAATTATTACTAATTATTTCCTGTTAATTATTCATGCCTAAGTGTGTTATTATGAACGAAGTGAAGAATCTCAAGGTGTACACAACATTGCTACGTTGGCATAGGCCTTGAGATTCTCCGACTCCACTTCGTTCCGCTTAGAATGACAACGCGGTGCAGCGCCCGTTCGGGATAATAAAACCCTCTTGATTTACCTGTTGATGTTATTTGCATTTTTGTATTTATTTGCATATATTTGCAGTGATATACGGATATATGCACTCGAATTAAAATACATTTATTACACAATTTAATCGAATTTTTGTTATGAAAAACGTCAAGTTTTTATTCGTGGCTCTGCTTCTGGCTGTGGGGTTTGCATCGTGCGAGAAGGATCCATCGGTCGAGCCCGTTAAACCGACAATCGAGTTTGAAGCTACTGAGGTTGGTATTGATGCTTATGGTACTGCCAATCGTCTGTTATACTCAATCGAGAACATTGCGGAGGGTGCAGCCGATAAGCTAACTGCTACGTATGATGCCAGCTGGCTCAGTGTTGAGATTGGCGGCGAGGTCGTCACGCTCTCTGCCGAGCGCAACGAGGCTGAGTCTCACCGCACGGCTGATGTAGTGTTTAGTTATAAGGGTGCTGAGGATGTCACCGTGCGGGTGATTCAGGCCGGAGGTGCTGAGAAGGTGGTTGACAGCGTAAAAGTGGAAATTACCTCGGTGGACTCTACGATGATTACATTCAACGTAACCACGTCGCGTCCCGATATTACGTGGATTCCTATGATTACCTACGCCGAGTATTGGACGGAGCCCATCAACGACGATGAGATATTTCTTTACGACCTCGAGTACTTTAAGTACTTGGCTGAAATTAATGGCGTGAAGTTAGAGAATTTCCTCTCTGAGATGGTAGGTATGGGCGCGGAGAATGATATTGTCATTGACCGACTGGATCCCGAAACGGAGTATGTAATATATGTATATGGTATCTCAACTGCTGGTGAGCGACTCACCGATATCTCTTGGGCTAAAGCCACGACATTGGAGGCTTGGACCGGAGACCTGACGTTTGAGTTCGATATCAAGGAGGAGGAGTTTATCCTTGAGTATGCCATCACACCATCGCATTTTGGCGTTGACTACTATCAGGGCATCGCAAAAGAGTCGGAGATAGAGGCTTGGAAGGCAGAGGTTGGTACGGATGATCTCGCTGCGGCAATTCAGCATGGTGATATAGAATATACGATGCAGGACTTGATGAATTATGGCTTTATTGATTCGCGTGAAGAGTATTTCGATATCTATACTAACTATCACGCATTTCTTGATGGCCGCGAGCGAGTAGATGCTGATACGAAGTATATCATCTATGCAGCAAAATGGGATAGAGAGGCAAACATTGTAGGTGCGGTTTCTACCGCGGAATATACAACACCCAGTGTAAATATCTCGTCTAATCAACTTACTGCGGAGATTGATGAGATTACGCAGTCGTCGGTGACCGTGTCGGTTAAGACGACAAACAACGATCCATATGTTGTTATCCCTGTGAGCACAAGTGTTATAGATGGTATGAGTGATGATGAGATCTATGCCTTCCTTTTGCAAGAGTATAGTGTGCTCGTTAGGGAGTATACCTTCTATGGTAACTGGACTAAGACGTTTGGTCGTATGCGCCCTGGCTCGAATTATACGATCTTGGTCTTTGGTCATCTTGCGGGTGTGCAAACTACCGATATGATTAAGCTCGATATCACAACCGTCGAGTCTGGCGATCCTAAGGATTGTATCTTCGAGACGCTCTGCGTCCCCGGTGCCGATAACGTATGGCTTGAGATTATCCCCTCGGATAAGGGCCACCACTACTTCTACGAGGTATATCCGGCCGACTTCACCGAGGAGGAAGCAAAGTCGTTTATTCGCTATGTCGTCAACGAGGATTACGAGGGTAACGTTGCCGCATTCTCGTCGTGGAGATTGTATCAGGGCGATCTCACAACCACCGAAGAGGGCCTTACTCCAAATACAGATTATAAGCTCGGTATTATCATCATGGACTATGACACAGGTGAGTTCCTTAGCGATATGTACTTTACCGAGGTGTTTACCACCACGGAGATGACCTATGCCGATGTATCTATCACGGTCAACTGGGATAAGTACTACGATGCCAGTGAGTTGTGTGATGCCGGCTATACACAGTTTAGCGGTAGCAAGGGCAACTGCATCGTGCCAATCTCTCTGGATATCGCGGGAGACTATTCGGAGTACTACTTCGCATTCTTCAAGCACGATCTCACCGACGAGGTACTCTATCCCGACGATATCTTCTATCAGGAGCTCCAGAACAACGGCTTTAGCCAGAAGAACATCATCATCGACCTGCCGTATGATCAGGAGATGACTGCAACGGCCGTGGTGTACGACTTGGGATATAAACCCGGTAAGATATTCCGTAAGGCGGTGACCTTCACGAAGGAGGGTGCTTCGCCTGCCAGCGAGTTCGGTGGCTCGAAGCAGTCGCTGCCTATACCTGCATCGCTTGTTATCGCGCCCGATGCCGAGGTAGAGCCTGTGGGCGTTAAGCCTATGCAGTCGATCGACGCAGAGCTCTTTGACCATGATGCAGAGCTTATGATTAAGGCACAGCGTTTCGTTGAGAAGCGTCGTGCCGACGAGGCTAAGCGTATCGTGGAGCGCCAGAATGCAAAGTCGCAGGAGCGTCGCATCGCCCGCTAAATAGTATAATATACCTAATTTTCATATGTTACCTCGGAAAATCACCGAGGTAACATTTTTTACATATCTCGTAACAATATTTATCAAGCTGAAAAATGTGTTAACTGATTGTATAATAGTATTTTGGCTGTTTTACTGAAAAAAAAGATTCGCACGAGGTTTGTAACTGTTAAAAAATGTGTATCTTTGCAGGCCCGAAAAAGTTGTTTTCGGGAATTGGATTACAATAAATTAAGTATTAACTAAACTTTTAACAAAGTGGATTCAAAGAGTTACAAGACTATCTCGGTCAAGGCAGAGGACGCTCAGA
>CALBKP010000046.1 GCA_937895825.1 uncultured Alistipes sp.
CGTTTCCGGTTCGGGTAACATCATGGCCGGAGGAAAGGTTATAACTCTCGACGCATTGAAGGACAAGGCGAAGGAGTTTATCCTCAATCCGTACGATGACCCCAATCTCCCCGAAAAGGAGGTTAAGGAACTCGAGATGCCGGATGGCTCGAAGTGGGCATACCCGATTAGCCAGGGTGTGATTTCGCTTCAAAACACCCGTGAGACGGACTATGAGGTTTATATCCGAGTTCAGAATGAACTTACCCGCGCCTTCAACGAAGTTCGTGATGAGGTTGCAAAGATGAAGTTCGGCAAGAAGTTCGCCGACCTCGAAAAAGAGCAGAGTTCAGTAATCACCAAGGCGATTCCTTTGAAGATTTCGGAGGCAGAGCCGCGTAACATGACAAAGAAGTAATATGGCAGTAATGAAGAAAAAGGGCGACCGCGAGGTCCCTGCAATGTCGACGACATCGCTCCCTGACGTAGTATACATCATCCTCTTCTTCTTTATGCTCTCGACTTCGATGCGTGATCAGGAGTTGCTCGTACACTACAAGGTGCCCGAGGCAACCGAGGTGCAGAAACTGGAGAAGAAATCATTGGTAAGTTACATCCACATCGGTCAGCCGGTGCTCGCAATGCAGGCAAAGTTTGGTACTGCACCGCGTATCCAGTTGAACGATTCGTACAAGAACACGAAGGATATTCTCGATTTCGTAGCCGCTGAGCGCGATAAGCTCAACGAGGCCGACCGTGCCGCCATGACGGTATGTCTGAAGGCCGACGGTCAGACGAAGATGGGTATCGTAACCGACGTAAAGCAGGAGCTTCGCCGTGCAAATGCACTGAAGATCAACTACGCTGCGTCGAAGTCGCTCGGCTACTATTAGTAGCAGGGTGCGATTCGTTCGCAAAAGAAAAGACCTCCGAATTTCGGAGGTCTTTTTTGTAGTGGAGAGAGGCAAGAGCGAAGAGGAGTGAAGAGATAAAGAGATTAAAGAGTTTAACGATATTAATGAAGAGCGTCATTCTGAGGGCTTGCCCGAAGAATCTCTATGCAAGCAGAGTGCCACAATAGAGATCCTTCGCCAAAGGCTCAGGATGATGCTCTTTTAATAGGTCGGCTCTTGTTCTCTCAAAAACTTTTCTCTAAAAACTCTCGCCTCTTTGCTCTCTCCTCTTTCCTCTTAAAAAAGTTCCAGTTGCCCGATCGTGTGGTTAAACGAAAGGCGATGGTGGGGCGTGAGGCCGTGCTCACGGATTGCCAGGCGATGGTCGCGCGTGGGGTATCCCTTGTTCTTCTGCCACCCATACATCGGGTACTCCTCGGCAATGCGGTACATGTACTCGTCACGGTGGGTCTTGGCCAAGACCGAGGCGGCGGCGATGTCGGCAAAGCGGCCGTCGCCCTTCACGAAGCATTGGAACGGCAGGTCGAACATCGAGCGGAAACGGTTGCCGTCGATGGCTAAGAATTGGGGGCGCGGGTCGAGCCGATTGGCCGCCAGGTTCATCCCCTCGATCGAGGCGTTGAGAATGTTGATGCGGTCGATGCGCTCAGCCGTCACCTCCTCCACGCGCCAAGCTATGGCCTCGCGCTCGATGATATGGCGTAACTCGTTGCGCCTACGCTCGGTCATCTGTTTCGAGTCGTTGAGTAGCGGGTGGTGAAAGTCGTGCGGTAGAATCACGGCGGCAGCGAATACCGAGCCTGCAAGACAGCCGCGTCCCGCCTCATCGCAGCCCGCCTCGATTAACTCTCTCTGAAAGCAACACTCCAACATACAGCCTCCGATTTATTGAAGTTCTGCAGCACGCACCTCGTGCTGGCGGGTGATGTTATCGGGGGTATAACCCTCCTTGGCGAATGTGCGAATGTAGCGTAACATCGCCTTGCGTACGGTCGTGCCCGTGTCGTGGAGCTGAGCCTCGACGATGGCCTTGTCTATGTAGTTTTCAACCACGTAGTTACATAAAGCCACGCGGTAGCTGCGAGGTTCGAGATTATGCTTGAGGTAGAGTGCGTCGGGACGCTCCTCGGGCTCATCCTCAAGGACGATGGTGTACTCCATGTCGGAGCGGAAGTATGGGTAGTGTGACTCCTTGTCGACATTTTCGGGGGTGCCGTTATTGTACTTCGTGAGGATAAACTCCTCGATCTGTTGTGCCGTGAGCTCACCCACGTATATTGTCGATACGAAGGGGTCGTTGTTAAGTATGTCCACGCGCTTAAGTTCGCCTTCGGCAAAGCCATCAAGGCGCACGCCGCCATAGTGGTAGAAGGTAATCTCTGGCACAAAACCATCAGTATAGGGGTATGTTGCCAGAGCTTGTATAGTGAAATTAGAGACACCCTCTTTTGTTGCGGGACTTGTCACCATGGCCTCCACGGTGTTAAGCTCCAGGTCGCTTGCCTTTATCTCCTCGACCAAGGCACTTATGCGCTCGTTGTCGCTGACCTCGGCGGTCTTAATCTGCTCGTAACTAACATTCACGATTACACCGTCACTTACCGTTAGGTCGGCAATGGTTATATAACGTATGTTTTTGTTATTCTGCGATATATGTGTGTCGGCAACAGTGTCATTGAATATGTCGTGGCTATGGCCACCAGCTATCCAGTCGTATGTCGAGGTGCTCTCGGCAAGGCGTATGTCGCGCTCAAGGCCCATGTGTGATAGGAGCACCGTGAAGTCACTATTGGGGAGTGCCGAGATGTTGCTTGCACTCTCCACGTCGGGGGTGAATCTAAAGTCGACGTATGAGCTCTCGCCGCCTAAGGGTCGACCATCCTGGTCGGTATCCACCACGCCCACAAAGCATATCTCTATGCCCGCCACCGAGATTGTTGTCCAGGGTTTAATCTTGGACTCACCGACAATGTCCTCCAAATTGCAACATACCCATTCGAAATCCGAGGCATCGACCATGGCAGTCAATGCATTACGCCCTTTGTCGAACTCGTGGTTGCCGAGTGTTACAACATCGTAGCCCACATCGTTCATAAGCTCGATGATGGGCACTCCAGGGTGTATGGCATCATCGACATAGGCATTACCCGTGACACGGTCGCCCGAGTCCACAAGGATAACTTCGCCCTTTGACTCATACTCCTCGACTACAGCCGCGAGCTTGGACATAGCCTCAATTGTGGCGTGTACGTCGTTTGTCGAGATGATGTATATGTGTTTGGTGTCATTGCCGTTGTTGCACCCCATGCCGAGTAGCATAAGGGACAAGATTGAGATAAAAAATGTAAATTTTTGCATAACTTATCGTGTTAAATTGCTTCAAAGTTACAAAAAATTACTATCTTTACGCACTATTAGATTAAAAAAGAGGAAATAGATGGCTCATACGGTGGTATTACATTTGGTAAATAACGGTTCGATTATGAACGTGGAGATGGGCTCTACGCTTATCGACGTGTTGCAGATAGCGGCCCTTGAGCAGCCCTACCCTGTGCTTGCTGCAAGGGTGAATAACCGATATAAGGAGCTCAACTATCGCATATATAAGCCCGTTACGGTGGAGTTCTTCGATATGCGCCATTTCGAAGGCTATCGCGTATATCAGCGCACACTCTCGTTCGTGTTGCAGATGGCCTCGTTGGAGCTCGCCCCCGAGCGTAAACTGCGCATCCGCCACTCGTTGGGTAACGGCTTTTATGCCGAGTATGACGACCGCCAGCCTCTCACGGCGGAGGATGCTACGCTTCTGAAGCTACGCATGGAGGATATCGTGGCACGCAATATCCCCATCACGCGCGAAAAACGCCTTGCTGAGGAGGTCGCCGAGGAGTACGCAAAGTATGGCTTCGATGATAGACTGGAGCTACTCAACACACGCCCGCACCTCTACCGTACGGTGAACTACCTCGGCGATATGCCTGGTTACTTCTACGGAGCTCTCGCCCCCTCGTCAGCCTATGTCCCGCACTTCGATATCAAACCTTACTATAACGGCTTCTATGTGGCACTGCCCGCGCGTACTAATCCCGAGCAGCTTACTACGGCTATACACCACGACAAGATGTTCGACATCTTCCATGAGTATCAGCGCTGGATTGACATTATGGGCGTACCCACGATTGGCGACCTCAACCGTCGTGTTATGGAGGGTGATGCCTCGGAGCTTATCAAGATTGCGGAGGCCTTTCACGAGAATAAGATAGCCACAATTGCCCGCTCTATTGCTGAGGCAAATGGTGAGCGCGGAGTGCGTATGGCACTGATATCGGGGCCTTCGTCGAGTGGAAAGACAACCTTCTCGAAGCGCCTCGGTGTGCAGCTTCGCGTCTTAGGCCTCGACCCTGTGCTCATCGCCCTCGACGACTACTTCGTCGACCGCGACAAGACACCGTTAGGTGATGATGGCAAGCCCGACTTTGAGGCATTGGAGGCCATCGACCTTGTAACACTCAACGACCATCTGAAGCGCCTTGCCGCAGGTGAGAGCGTTGAGATTCCGCGCTACGACTTTATCACGGGCAAGCGTCAGTGGCACGATAAGCCGCTGAAGCTAAGCGACCGCTCGATACTAATCCTTGAGGGTATTCACGCGCTCAATCCACGCCTTACGTCTGGCATTGCCGATGGCCAGAAGTTTAAGATATACATATCGTGTTTCACGTCGGTAGCCATGGATAACTTCTCGCGCATACCCACGACGGATAACCGTATGTTGCGCCGTACCATCCGCGATAATGCCACTCGTGGAAATGACGCCCTCAAGACACTCTCGATGTGGCCCTCGGTGCGCCGTGGCGAAGAGAAGCATATCTTCCCATATCAGGAGAATGCCAACGTTATGTTCAACTCGTCGCTCTTCTACGAGATATCGGTACTTCGTGCCATTGCCGAGCCTGTGCTTCGCGAGGTGCCCGACACCGCTCCGGAGTATGCCGAGGCACGACGTATGCTAAAGTTCCTCGATAACTTTGTGCCCATAAGCCCCGACGAGATACCGCCTACATCGCTACTTAGGGAGTTTATCGGCGGCAGCTCGTTTAAGTATTAATATGACAATGAGATAAGCAAGCTGCTTGATTTAATCAAGTGGTGAAATAATAGAATAAAACCAAAAACAACTAATAAATTAGCACTAATGAAAACCTTTGACAGCTTTGTAGACCGTCACACCGGTCTAAACTCTAAGGATGATTTGCAGCAGATGCTTGCAACAATCGGCGTAGCTTCAGTTGAGGAGCTCTTGCAGCAGGTGATCCCGCAGAATATTCGTCTTAAGAAGGATCTTGACCTTCCCGAGGCTATGAGCGAGTATGAGTATGCTGCACATATCGCAGCCCTCGCAGCCAAGAACCGTACATTGCGTTCGTTTATCGGTATGGGTTACTATCCTAATGTAGTGCCCGCCGTGGTATCGCGTAACGTATTCGAGAATCCCGCATGGTACACGTCGTACACCCCCTACCAGGCTGAGATCTCGCAGGGTCGTTTGGAGGCATTGCTCAACTACCAGACAGCCATCCTCTCGCTTACAGGCATGGAGGTTGCAAACTGCTCACTCCTTGACGAGGCAACAGCTACGGCTGAGGCTATGCTTATGATGTACGCTTTGCGTTCGCGTGAGGCAGTTAAGCAGGGTCGCAACCAGCTCTTCGTCGACGAGAATATATTCCCTCAGACTCTCGATGTATTGCTCACACGTTCGGAGCCTTTTGGCATCGAGATTATCCGCGACGACTTCGCAACATACGAGTTTACTGGCAAGGAGTTCGGTGCTGTTGTGCAGTTCCCCGCAGCTAATGGTGAGGTGCGCGACTATGCAGCTTTCGCAGCTAAGGCTCACGAGACAGGTGTCCTCGTAACAGCTGTTGCCGACCTTCTCTCATTGGCACTCCTAAAGTCACCCGCAGAGTGGGGAGCAGACATCGCCGTTGGTACAACACAGCGTCTTGGTTGTCCCATGGGCTTTGGTGGCCCCAGCGCAGGATATATGGCTACGCGCGATGCTTATAAGCGTAACATGCCAGGCCGTATCATTGGCGTATCGGTAGATCGTTTGGGTAACAAGGCTCTCCGTATGTCACTCCAGATGCGTGAGCAGCACATCAAGCGTGAGCGTGCTACGTCGAACATCTGTACAGCTCAGGCGTTGATGGCATCAATGGTGGGTTTCTACTGTATATATAATGGTAAGGAGGGTTTGCAGCGTGCGGCTCTTAATGCTCATACTGCAGCCGTTACGGTTAAGGAGGCTTTGGAGGCTATGGGCTACGTGGTACGCACAAAGGCTACGTTCGACACGTTGGAGGTCGAGGCCGAGGCATCGGTAATCCAGGATGCAGCCCTCGCTCGCGAGATCAATATGTTCTATCCTGCCGACGACTGCGTGCGTATGTCGTTCGACGAGGTGACAACCGATGCTGAGATTCAGACTATCGTCGAGATCTTTGCTGAGGCTCGTGGCAAGAAGGCTAAGGCTGTTAAGCGTGTTGAGGCGGCACAGATTGCTGCCGAGGTTAAGCGTGCTACGGACTTCTTCACGGAGAATATATTTAACGCATACCGTACCGAGACAGAGATGATGCGTTATATCAAGCGCCTTGAGCTTCGTGACATCTCGTTGATGAACTCTATGATTTCGCTCGGCTCTTGTACCATGAAGCTAAATGCTGCACAGCTCATGCAGCCCCTGTCGCTGGCTGGCTTCCAAAATGTTCACCCCTTTGCTCCCGAGGATCAGACAGAGGGTTACCGCGAGCTTATCGCTAACCTTGAGAGCTACCTCGCAACAATTACCGGCTTTGCAGGTTGTACACTCCAGCCTAACTCAGGTGCTGCGGGTGAGTACACGGGTCTTCTTATCATCCGTGCATACCACCAGAGCCGCGGTCAGGGCTATCGTAACATTATCCTCATCCCCTCGTCGGCACACGGTACCAACCCCGCATCGGCCGCGATGGCTGGTATGAAGATCGTTATCGTTGCTTGCGATGAGAATGGTAACATTGACGTTGAGGACTTGAAGAAGAAGGCTGAGGAGCATGCATCGGAGCTCTGTGGTTTGATGGTTACATATCCTTCGACTCACGGTGTGTTCGAGAGCCGTATCCGCGATATCGTTGATGCTGTTCATGATGCTGGTGGTCAGGTATATATGGATGGTGCAAATATGAATGCTCAGGTGGGCTTGACTAACCCAGGCTATATCGGTGCCGATGTTTGCCACCTTAACCTCCACAAGACCTTTGCAATGCCTCATGGCGGCGGTGGCCCTGGTGTAGGCCCCGTTTGTGTTGCTGAGCACCTTGTTAAGTTCCTGCCTACTCACTCGTTGTCGGAGACTGGTGGCGAGGAGGGTATCACAGCAGTATCGTCGTCTCCCTGGGGCTCGGCAATGTTGCTCCCCATCACCTACGGCTATATCCGTATGCTCGGCTTCGAGGGCTTGCGTCGCTCGACAGAGATGGCTATCGTAAATGCTAACTATATGTCATCGGCATTGAAGGATGAGTATCGCACTTACTATTCGGGCGAGACTGGCCGCGTAGGTCACGAGATGATTCTCGATCTCACACGCTTCAAGCACGACTATAACATCGACTGCGGCGATATTGCTCACCGTCTTATGGACTACGGCTACCACGCACCTACGCTCTCATTCCCCGTACACGAGACCTTGATGGTTGAGCCTACGGAGTCGGAGTCTAAGGCCGAGATGGACCGCTTCATCGAGTCGCTCATCAAGATTAAGCGCGAGTGCGAGGCTGCTGCGGCAAGTGGCAATGCCGACAATGTTGTTGTCAACGCTCCTCACACGGCACGTGAGCTTGCTGGTGAGTGGTCACACCCATATAGCCGCGAGGAGGCTGCCTTCCCATTGGATTGGATCGTTGAGGGTAAGTTCTTCCCCTACGTTACCAAGATTGATAATGGCTATGGCGACCGCAACCTTGTGTGTCGCTGCATGGAGTAATTTAGCGTGATAAGGCAGCATCTACTGCCGCTAACAAAAAGTGCCGTTAATGGGCTGTACGTTTTAGTACTATCCCATTGACGGCATTTTTGCTGAGCGTTGTATCTACTGCCTTCTGACACTAAATTGGTTATGCATTCCATTTCGTACTGCCCTCCACAAAAGCATAAAACGCTCTTTAGCATTGTCGTTACAACAAAAAGGTTTATCTTTGTGATGTGAACGAGCAAGAGGTACATAACGCATCGTTATCGATTGACGAGATTCTCAAACAGTGGTGGGGCTATGATGAGTTCCGCCCCATGCAGCGTGAGATTATCGAGGCGGTGATGGCGGGGCGTGACACCCTTGCGCTCATGCCTACGGGTGGCGGTAAGTCGCTGACGTACCAGATACCCGCACTTGCCAAGGAGGGACTCACCATCGTTGTCACGCCGCTAATCGCCCTTATGAAGGATCAGGTCGACGCGCTACGTCGGCGCGGCATATCGGCCGTGGCGGTACATTCAGGTATGGATCCACACCGTATTGAGGTGGCTCTCGATAACTGTACCTATGGCGACGTTAAGCTCCTTTATATCGCACCTGAGCGCCTTGCTACCGAGGTTTTTCGAGTGCGCCTAAGACGTATGAAGGTGAGCATCATTGCTGTTGATGAGGCGCACTGTATATCGCAGTGGGGCTACGACTTCCGCCCCTCGTACCTACGTATCGCCGAACTTAGGGAGTTTGTTCCTGAGGCTACGGTATTGGCACTGACTGCCTCGGCAACCGAGCGCGTGGCAAGCGATATAATGCACCACTTAGGCTTTAAGCAGGAGCACATCCTACGTTCAAGTTTCGCGCGACCAAACCTGTCGTATGTCGTGCGCGAGGTTGAGGATAAGTACGACCATCTGCTACGTATCATCCAAAATGTAGAGGGCTCGGGTATCGTATATATGCGCACGCGCGAGGCGTGCGAGACCCTTGCCGAGCAGCTCCGTAACTCGGGAATAAGTGCGCAGTTCTACCACGCAGGACTCCCCTCGTTGGAGCGCGCCATGCGTCAGGATGAGTGGCTCGATGGACGTGTGCGTGTGATGGTTGCAACTAACGCCTTTGGTATGGGTATCGACAAGCTCGATGTGCGATTTGTTGTTCACTACTCGATGTGCGACTCGTTGGAGGCATACTACCAGGAGGCAGGACGTGCAGGTCGTGATGGCTGCCGTAGCTACGCCGTGATGTTATATACGAAGGATGACTGTGAGAAGTTGCACTATTTCTTCAAGGCTGAGTTTCCGCCCGTGGAGGAGATCAAGCGTGTCTACGAACTGGTGTGTAGCTATCTGCAAGTGGCTATTGGTGACGGTGAGGGACTGTCGTTCGAGTTCAATAACTACGACTTTTGCCATAAGACGAGCCTATCGTATGGACTTGTTGGCAGCGCACTTAAGATATTAGAGCAGAATGGGTTGATGACACTTCTTGACGAGCAGGATCACCCCGCAAGACTGATGTTTACGTGTAGCCGCGACTCGCTCTATAAGCTCAATGTCGAGGGTAACGATATGGACCTGCTGCTACGCACGATTCTACGCACGTATAATGGTGTCTTTAACCAGTTTCGATATATCGACGAGCTGCTGTTGGCGCAGGTGTCGGGTCTCACGTCAGAGCGCGTGCACGAGCTTCTGCGTGTGTTGTGGCGCATGCGCGTAATACGTTATATACCAGCTTCGCACTCGCCGATGATTATCTTTAATAGCGAGCGCCTTCCGAGGGAGGATATATACATCTCGCCGGATAGCTATCGTCGTCGCTACGATGTGGCGCTGGAGCGCACGAATAAGATGTTGGAGTACGTCACCAACGAGGATAAGTGCCGCAGCCGCATTATTGAGGAGTACTTCGGCCAGACGTGTGCGTCGGATTGTGGCGTGTGCGATATATGCCTCGCACGAAGGAGCAAGCGAGCCTCTATGTCGATAGATGAAGCCGTTGTTAAGGCCTTGCAGGAGAGTGAATTGAGTGTCAAGGAGGTGGTCGCAAAGGTGGCAGGTCGTGCCGAGCGTGTGGTCGAAGTGATAGATAAAATGGTCTTGGAGGGGAAAATTTCGCTCAGTGTAGGTGGAAAACTAAAAATTAATAACTAACTTTGTAAGTTATTAAGCGTTTTGGACTAAAAAATAGATGGCATTTCTACAAACCATAGATAACGATACGGTGGCTCAATTGCCGGCAGCTTGCTTCTCAGGTCGCATCGTAATTGTTGATAGCGATGAGGGTATTGCTGCGGCGTGTAGTGATCTTCAGAGCTACGACACCATCGGCTTCGATACCGAGACGCGCCCATCGTTTCGTGCAGGTGTGTCGTATAAGGTTGCGTTGTTGCAGCTCTCGACACCCAACACGTGCTATCTATTTCGTCTGAACCGTATTCGTCTGGATAACCGCATACTTAAGATTCTCGGCTCGCGTCGCATCCTTAAGATTGGAGCAGACGTGGGTGGCGATATACGTTCGTTGCGTGCGCTTCGCGACTTTCGCGCTGATGGGTTTGTGGATCTTCAGACCGAGGCCGTGCGCTGGGGCATCGAGGAGAAGAGCCTGCGTAAGCTCTCGGCCATAGTCCTCGGCATGCGTATCTCCAAGGCGCAGAGGCTTAGTAATTGGGAGGCAGGCGTTCTCACCGACCAGCAGAGGGAGTATGCTGCCACGGATGCGTGGGTGTGCCCGCGTATTTTAGAGGAGATGCAGCGTGCGGAGCAACCATCGGGTGAGCTCACGATAATATCGAGTGCTGGGCAGCGTGAGGAGGAGCGAAAGAGACCTAAGCATCGTCGCCATGCACCACGTCGCAAGTTGCGTGCTAAGGTCGAGAGTAGTGATATGAACAATGCAGAATAAGTATATGAGTAAGGAGCAAAGATTAACCGTCGTACATCTACGTCGTGGCAAGGAGGAGTCGTTGGAGCGTCGCCATCCGTGGGTATTCTCAGGAGCTATCGAGCGTATTGAGGAGGGCGATAAGCCATTGATGGAGGGCGATGTCGTGGATGTCGTAACGAAGCAGGGTGCGTTTATTGCCCGTGGCCACTACCAGATAGGCTCTATTGCGGTGCGTGTGCTTAGCTTCGAGCGCGAGACTATCGACCAGGATTGGTGGGCACATCGTGTGGCTATGGCTAAGGGTGTGCGCGATGCGCTGGGCATGACACGTAACCCCGAGACTACGTGCTATCGTCTTATACATGGCGAGGGTGACCTGTTGCCCGGTCTTGTTGTAGATGTCTATGGTCGTACGGCTGTTGTTCAGTGCCACTCGGTGGGTATGTACCGTGAGCGTCAGATGATTGCCGAGGCTATACGTCGCGCCTACGGCTCGGAGATCGAGGCTATCTACGATAAGAGTTCGCAGACGCTTCCCTATAAGGCTGAGCTGGGGGCTATTGATGGCTACTTATGGGGTCGTGCTGCTGAGAGTAAGAATGTCGTTTTAGAGAATGGCATGCAGTTCGTCGTGAACTGGGAGGAGGGACAAAAAACGGGATTCTTCATCGACCAGAGGGAGAATCGTGATTTGGTGCGCCACTATGCTCGTGGCCGTAAGGTGCTAAATACGTTTTGCTACACGGGAGGCTTTTCGGTTGCAGCACTGCGTGGTGGTGCAACGGAGGTGGTATCTATTGACCTCTCGGAGCGTGCCGTGAAGCTCGCCGAGGAGAATGTGAAGCTCAACTTTGGTACAGATGCTCCGCACACGGCCATTGCGACAAATGCAGTAGAGTATCTTAAGGATATAGATGATAGTTACGACCTTATCATCCTCGACCCTCCGGCCTTTGCCAAGCATCATAAGGTCTTGGGCAACGCATTGCAGGGATACAAGAAGATAAACGCTCGTGCGTTGGAGAAGATACGCCCCGGTGGCATACTATTCACCTTCTCATGCTCGCAGGCCGTCAGCCGTGAGCTCTTCCGCACGACGATATTTACGGCAGCAGCCATAGCACGTCGTAAGGTGCGCATCATTGGCCAGTTAACACAGCCTGCCGATCACCCGATTAACATATACCACCCTGAGGGCGAGTATCTTAAGGGCTTAGTCGTATATGCCGAGTAAGCTATTTGCGAGTAATGAAGATAAACAAAATAGATAATTGTAGATGAAACGAGTAATGGTAATGGTTGCAGCATCCGCGCTTTGTATAGCGTGCTGTAACGATGGTAGGGGCGGTGTCGTGATCGACGAGCAGAATCACGAGAATATAGCCTATGACAAGAGCTACGAGCTAAGCGAGAGGGTTATCAATGCCCAGAGCTATGAGGAGTTTTGTGAGGCTGCCAAGGAGCTTAGAACCTATGAGGAGGCCTTCCGCACACAGATAGGCGGCGATTCGTATCTTATCTTCTTGGAGGAGAGCAATAGTGTCCTTAACCAGATTTAATCCGCTGAAGCTATGAAGAAGAGTAGAAAAATGAAGTTTGTGATGGCGTGTGGTTATATCGCCTTCGTTGTTCTTTTGTTGTTGGGCACACGTTGTGAGTCGAGAATACACCTTACTACGCCTGAGCGCGATGCTAAGCATATCGCCGAGCTTGCCGAGATGGCACGTACCGAGGCTGAGTTGAAGGTGGTGGAGAAGATGCGTGCACGCTATGAGCAGGCATATCGCGAGAGCTATGGCGGTGCTAAGGCTTTGTATTTCCGTTCGTTGGTAGATCCTGTCCTCGATGAGGTGGGCGATCGTCGCGAAGCCTTGGCTGCGGAGGAGGCATACCTCGACGGCCAGCTCAATAACTTCTATGGTAAGCTAAACGACCTGAATAAGGCTTGGAAGATGGAGCTTGGCACTAAGGAGGACGCGCTCGCTGTTATAGAGAATAATGATGCTATCATCGCTGCGATGACAGCCGAGCTCGAGGCTATGATTGCCGCTAAGGATCAGCTTGCTCTCGATATTATCGATGCGGGCTATCCCGAGGATATGCTCCACAAGATTGGTGAGGCTGAGGCTAATATCGAGGTTAAGCGCGAGGAGATTGCCGAGGTGGAGTATTCAAGCTATATTTTGGAGCTTGCCTACCGCTTGCAGCGTGGCGAGGAGCTTGTTACGGTGGAGTCTATCGTCGATGAGTCCGAGGCTGATGCTACGCTCGATGTAGTGGAGGAAGTGGTGATATAGGCTCTTAATCTATAATAAAATAGGCGTATGTGTGACCATACGCCTATTTTGTTTGTCCTGGTAGCCTACTTCTCTGATGTAGGTAGTCCGAGAACACCTTTAAGGTTCTTTGCCCACTTCTGCTGGGCACGCATAACCTGCTCGACGATGTCGCGTACAGCACCGTGGCCACCGTTAAACTCCGATACGTAGCGCGAGGCCTCGACAACCTCCATGGCGGCATCGGCAGGGCATACAGGTATGCCCACCATGCGCATACACTCTAAGTCGGGGATGTCGTCACCCATATATATAACATTTTCGGTCGCGATGCCGTAGTCGGCAAGGAACTCTTTGAGTGCAGCTGTTTTATCCATGCAGTTGAGGTACATGCGCGTAACGCCAAGCATCTCAAGGCGGCGGCGCAGCATCTCGCCACGACCTCCCGATATAACACATATCTTCATACCCTCGCGTATTGCCGAGGCTATGGCGTAGCCATCCTTGGCGTTGTAACGACGTATAAAGTCGCCATCGGGCGTGGGTATGATGCCTCCGTCGGTCATCACGCCATCAACGTCGAAGACTATCGCTTCGACACGTGCTACATCTTCTTTGAAGTTTCCCATATATTTGTGGTTAAGTCGTTATATATCTGTTGTTTAGTTGTGTCGTTGCTGAGCATCGCAAGGTGACGTTCAACAACGGCTTTGTCGCCACGTATGGCGGGGCCAGTCTGCACCGTGCGAGGATTGCCCGAGGCTATGGCCTTGGCTGCCGTCTCGCGGATGATGGGCTTTAATATCTCGAAGTCTAAGCCCTCGTCCTCGACAATATCCGATGCTATGGCGTAGAGGTGGTTGACGAAGTTATTTACAAAGACACCTGCAAGGTGTAGTCTACGTCTACGCTCCGAATCGGCACTCTCGGCCTTGAGACCCATGCAACCTGCAAGGTCGCGGAGCTTTTTCGTCGTCATCGTGCTGTCGCCCTCGACAAATATAGGTGTCCCTTCTATTGCCTCGCTACGCCCCGACGAGAAACTCTGCAAGGGGTAGAAGACACCACGGCCACCCTCGCGCTCAGGTATGGCGGTGAGAGGTATGCTTCCGGCGGTGTGTGCTACGATGGCTGTGGGTGCAAAGGGTAGCGATGAGGCGAGCCCCTCGACTGCGCGGTCACTCACGGCGATAAGGTATATGTCGGCCTCGGCAAGCTGCTTTGCTTCGCTCGACCACGTTGTGCCTGCAAGCTCGGCTACGGCATTGCCACGCTCCACGTTACGCGCGAACACCTGCCTTAGCTCCACGCCCTCACTGGTGGCAAGTCGGCATGCAAGAGCCTCGGCTACATTACCCGAACCGACAACAACAACGCTTATGCTCCTATGTTCCATCTATTTATCTCTCTTAAGTTCTATAAACCAATTCTCGTTATCGATGCTCGTAATCGCAACGATGCCATCACTTCCTGCTCGTGCGCCAATACCCTTACGTACCGCCTCGACGGATAGTTGCGTCTCGCGCTTGAGTATCTCAACACCCATGCCCTTGAATCGTCGCTTGAGCTCGCGTGGGTGGTAATGCTCGATGCGCGCTATGGCGTAGCATCTCGCAGCAATAGGCTCTGATGGTAGCTTGCGGGCAAAGGCGTAACCATTATTGCTCCATATCGAGGCGTAGGGCTTCAGTGCAGCAATGGCCACACGGCTCTTTTGCAGTGCCACGTCAGGAATGATAAGATACCTATACTCGTCGGCCGTGAATGGCTCAGCAGAGGGTATCGTATGCATATCTTCACGATCAAACTGCCACTCGCCAAGCCCTATTGCTGCAACCTTGAGTTTGTCACCCTCAGCACCAGTATATATGTTTAGCTCCTTGCACTCACCACCGAGTGATACAACCTCGACCTCCGATGAAGGGAATAGTCTAAAAGCCTCCTCTACGTCGAAGAGTGGCGATAGCTTTAGCCCTATACGGTTGGCTATCTCGTGTAGGCGCGGTAGCAGTGCCGCGATATTTGGAGAGCAATCCTCCAAGCACACCATCTTTTGCCCCGTGTCGGAGCGGCGGTCGGGGTCGGCAAATACCCAGTCGAAGTGTTCGGAGGTGGTTGCCACATACTCCTCGGCCGTGGTGCTCACCACCTCGACATTATTCACGCCGAGGAGCGATAGATTGTAGCGTACAACCTCGGCCAATACCTCGTCGCGCTCGAGTGTCACCACACGACGGAAACGCTCGGCAAAGGCGAGGGTGTCGATGCCTAAACCACACGTAAGCTCCAGGAGCGTGTCACCACCGATATTCTTACGCTTGGCACTCTCCTCGCTCGATGACTGCTCGAAGGCGCGTGGCGGGATGATGCATCGTGCCTCGTATAGGCGCGGTAGCTTGCGGCGTGCGCGTTGCAGATACTTTACCTGCGTAGCCACAAGGCGTGCTTCGGGTACACGACTATCGAGAGCCACGGCCGCAGGGTCGCGCTCGATGTTTGCCTCTATGGCACAACGAAGCTCCTTGCTCCTAAGCAGTTCTATGTCATGGAGTGTTAGCATAGGACAAAGTTACCACTTTTTTTCGATTTATGCTCCACGTAAGTAGCGTAATCGTAACATATATGGAGTAACATAGCCACATGTTGCCCTCCGTCATCGTATAGTCGATGCTGGCAAATGGTAATGTGGCAGAGTATTCGACAATGCTATTTTGCATCTCTGCTGCCCACTCTGCTACGTTTAGACAGTAGACAGAAAGTGGCGTGGGGAGTATCAGTGTAAAGATGCCGAAGGCAACGATGAGGTATGAAAAGAGCATAACGGCTGGCGTGAGTATTACGCTGGCAATTGGAAGGTTGCCGAATGTGTGTGACACGAGCGGTAGTGTCCAAAGTGTTGCGGCAATGCCTATGGAGAGTGTTATTATCGTAGTGCGTGACAACCATCCGTAGCCACCCATGCTTCGCATCACGGGCACTGCCCATAGCACAATGCCCGCCACGGCAAGCACCGATAGCTCGAAACTTATGTCGTAGAGGTAGTCGGGACGATATACAAGCATAAGGAAGGCGGCCACGGCCAGAGAGTTTAGCGAGCTATATCGCGATGATGTAAAGAGCGATATTTGCAGTAGGCTGAGCATCAGTGCCGCACGTATTACCGATGGCGAGAAGCCACTCATCGCTGCAAAGAGCCATGTAGCAACGATAGTAAGCAGGTTAGCGATGCGATGACCACGATGTATGAAGCGTAGAGGAACAAGCAACGTGCCGATAACCATCGTTACAATGCCGAGGTGTAGACCCGAGACGGCCATAAGGTGTGAAAGGCCTGTTCGCGAGTATGCCTCGCGCAACGACTGGGGCATGTTGCGGCGTGATCCTGTTACCATGGCTTCTACTACGGCATGTGAGACGGTGTCGGTAGTATGTTGGCCAAGGCGTGTGATGGCGCGTTGTTGTAGCGATTGCGAGGGTGACGTGTGGTGGTAGCAGATGATATTACGATCCGAGATACTAACGCCACCCACCTTGCCGCGGCGATGTTGCAGGCGGTCGTAGCTCGCATGTCGAGATATGCGTTCCGTTAGTCGCCCATTGATTGTCACCTCGTCGCCATAATCTACGCTCGCGGAGCGTAGCCATAGCACTACTCTGTCGTTGGCACGATGGCTGCGTGTGCCATCCCACCACTCAATGATGCGACCATTGGCTATGCGGTAACCATCGCGTGCCGAAGGTTGCGACTCAATGCTCAGGGTCATTTCGACGGTGGTGTCGTAGTCGAGCGATGGTCGTGGCGCGCGTAGCTCGGCCATGGTGTAGCCAAACAAAAGTATGGCGACTGAGGCATAGCACCATGCAATCTTTCGCGGTAGGAGTAGCCACGCCCCCAGTCCGCTTATAAGCAGCGTAATAAGTACTGCGATAAGTGGCAGGGCATAGCTCTCGTAGAGGGTGATGCCAAGCACAAAGGGTAGGAGCATAACCAACATAGGCACCGACCGAAGTCGATGCCCTAAGGTTGATAGGCTGAGTGTTATGCGCCTCCTACTCATGCCGAGCCAATTATGCCAACGGACGGATGCGTACCTCACATACGCCATCGAGCATTTTGGCCAATGCCTCCACGTCGGTAGGCTCGTCGACCTGACCATAGTGGTAGGGGTAGTATATCTGTGGCTTCAAGGCCTTGACAGCGGCTACTGCCTGCTCGGGAGTCATCGTATAAGGCTGATTTACGCAGATAAAGGCGATATCTATGTCGCGCAATGCGCGCTGCTCGTCGGTAGGCTCCGTGTCGCCCGAGAGGTATATACGAACGGTGTTATCCAGAGTAACTACATAGCCGCAATCCTCCCTCTCCTTGGGATGGAATTGTAGCTGGTGCTCCGAGGTGTTATACGCTGCTACAGCCTCAACACGAATATCCGCAAAGGGCTCAGCTACAGCACCTGGGAGCATTGTGTAGCAGTCACCTGCGAAGCCCTCGGCCGAGGTCTTATCCAAGAGGATGCGAGTATCTTCTTTTGCTAAAGCCTCTATTGCCGCCATATCGAAGTGGTCGTAGTGCGAGTGTGTCACAAGAATCATATCGGCCTTCGGGAGTTTATCGTACTCGGCATTGCCAACTACTGGGTCGACATATATCATGCGTTCCTCGTACTCGATGGCCACCGATGCGTGGGCAAAGAATGTAAGACGTAGTGTGCGGCCATTGATCTGAAGCTCATCCGTCGGGTAGGCCGGCGTGGTGGTCTTACCACCGAAAAGTTTCGAAAGTAGTGACATAGGCGAAAGTTTTATATGTTATCTATAAATTCTGTTATTGCAGAGCTAAGTCCTTTGGTAAGCGGTAGTTGTGAGTTTGTATATACGCTTACGAGTTGTTCTATCTGGTCATTCGATGTGGCATCCTTGAGAACGTGGCTCATATCTTCAAAGTTAATATGCTTGCCATGCTTCGCCACCGACTTAAGACGCTCGGCATTATCTATCGTGACCTGAATATCACGTCCGCCTGAGATGATAAGCGCAGGGACATCAACCTCGGCCATAAGCTCCGCGGGGTCGGTCGTAAGGTAACTCCTGATAAATGGCTGCACCGTAGGGTGGAAGAGCGACAGGAGCTCCTTGGGGATGCGATCCTCGGGGACATCCTCGCCACGCTTGAGGCTCTGGATGATGTTTGTTGCCGAGACCATTAGCCCCATGTGTGCAGGCATAAGTTGTGCCGATAGCTGGCGCATGAGTATCGTCTCCATCGAGTAACCAGCGGCCGAGAGCAGCACAATACCGTCGACCTCAATGTCGTCGCGCAGGGCAAGGTCGATGGCGATACGGCCTCCCTCGCTATGACCAGCAACGATAACTTTTTCGTAGCCCGCATCACGCAGATAACCTACGCATAGCGCGGCATCGTCAATGAAGTCCTGGAATACTATGTTCGGCACCTCTTCCGCGGGATAGTGGCTGAGCCCTATGGCGCGCTTGTCGTAGCGCAGGACGGCAAAGCCTTCGCGTGTTAGTTCGTCGGAGAGCATCTTAAAAGCGTAGGTGTTGAGATTTAGTGAGGAGTTGCAGTTACGGTCGGTAGGCCCCGAGCCTGCGATGATAAGCACGGCGGTAGAGCTGTTGCCATCGGGCGTTGCAAGCGTGGCGGCAATCGCTCCCCAGGGGGTGCTGATGGAAACCTCCTCCTCGGCAGCACGGCATCCCGCCACTGCCATCAAAACAGATGCTATTATTAGAATAAATCTCCTCATATCCAGTAAACTATAGTTTTAAATCTGCGAACGAATCCTCCACTACACTGCGCAGATGCTTGCGGTCGAGGTGTGTGTACACCTCCGTGGTAGATATGCTCTCGTGACCGAGGAGCTCCTGCACCTGGCGTATGTTAGCACCCCCCTCGAGCATGTGTGTAGCGTAGGAGTGGCGCAACGTGTGTGGGCTTATCTGCTTCTTGATGCCAGCGAGTGCCGCAGCACGTCGTATTATGTTAAAGACCATTACGCGTGTGAGTGGCTCGCCACGGTTGTTCAGAAAGAGAGTAGTCTCGGAGCTATGCTTTGGGCGGCGATGCTCCATGTATAGCTGTATTTTGTCGCGTGCGGCTGAGCCTACGGGCACCATGCGCTGCTTGTCGCCCTTGCCGATGACACGTACATAGCCCTCGCCAAAGAATAGGTTGTCTATGCGTAGCGCTGTGAGCTCCGACACGCGCAGCCCCGTGGAGTAGAGCACCTCGACGATGGCACTATCTCTGCACCCCTTCGCGGTCGTAAGGTCGAAGGTACGAAGCATAGCATCGACCTCATCTACTGTGAGCACGTCGGGTAGCAGGCGCTTGGCCTTGGGTGCGTCGACTCTGTCGGTAGGCAACTGATCTATGCGCTCGCTGAGGAGCAGGAAGTTGAAGAAACTCTTTATGCCACTCAGTCGACGTGCCTGCGATGCACCGCTACGACCCTCCGCATATAGCCACGCCATATATCGCTCTATCATCGAACTCTCGACCCTCTCGGGTATAACCGCCCAATGGTGGAGTATGAAGTGCATAAACTCATCGAAGTCGCGAGCATAGGCATCCACCGTATTTGCTGCGAGACGCTTCTCTGTCTTTATGTAGCGCAGGTACTCAATCCTAATTTTACCCCACTTCTTTGCAATATCTGCCATATTATACTTATCTTTGCGTAAAGATACAAAAATTATTTTACATAATATAATTTTCGAGCAGAAACAATCTATGAAACGATATATAGAACTAACGATAGGGTGTGCCGATGTTGAGATGGCCGACATTGTCGTTGCCTTTCTCTCGGACTATCCGTTCGAGACCTTCGATACGGCGGAGAGCCCTGCTGGTGTTGCTGTCAAGGCCTATATCCTTACGGAGGCGTGGACAGAGTGCCGCGAGGAGGCGCTTGCCTCTATCGAGGATTATGGCTCGGTATTTTCGGAGATAGAAATCAAGGATAAGAACTGGAACGAACGATGGGAGCGCGAGAGCTTCGAAAGGGTTGACATCGACGGACTTATCGTCATCCGTTCGGAGTTCCACGAACCGCCTGCAAACCCAGATGCCATCGACATTGTCGTTGCGCCGAGCATGTCGTTTGGCTCAGGTCACCACCATACTACGCGTATGATGTGCCGTCTGATACACTCGTTACGTCCCACGGGCGAGGTGCTCGATGTGGGTTGTGGCACGGGCGTGCTCTCGGTCGCTGCGCTTAAGTGCGGTGCTGAGCATGCTACGGCCGTGGATATAGACCCATGGTCGGTGGGGAGTGCCCGCCGTGCTGCCGAGCTCAATAACCTCGACGAGCGATTGGAGGTGGTGCTCGGCACCGTCGAGGAGGTCGAGGGTCGTATCTACGATATGGTCGTGGCCAACATCAACCGCAATATCATCCTCAACGACTTGGAGCGCTACGTTGCGGCATTGCGCCCTGGAGGTAAGCTCCTCGTAAGTGGCTTCCTTGAGGATGATGCGCCTATTATCGAGCGTGCTATGGCCGAACACAACTTAAAGTTCATTGAACGTAAGGAGGAGGATAGCTGGATAGCTGAGGCTTTTGTTAAATAGTGATTGACAGAATGTTATGATTATATTACCATCGGCATATTATGGCTCTACGGAGTACTGGGCGGCCCTTGTGCAGGGTGGCTCGGATGTTGTCATTGACCTCGGTGAGCACTATGTCAAACGCTCCGAGCGCAACCGCACGGAGATAATGACCTCGGGCGGCGTTATGCAGCTCTCGGTGCAGCTTGCCCACGCCAACCGCCCACGCCAGCCTATCGGCTCGATGCGTGTCGACTACTCGAAGCGTTGGCAGCACCAGCACCTCGTGGCTATGGAGTCGGCCTACCGTTCGTCGCCCTACTACGACTACTACGCCGACCGCTTCGCGCCGCTATATGAGCGCGAGTGGGAGCGACTTGTGGAGCTGAATATGGCTATTATGGAGCGCGTGTGTGCGATATTGAAGGTGCCCGTGCCGCGCACGTCGGCGAGCTATGTCGAAGCCACGGCCGACGACCTCGACCTGCGCCCGAAGCACGCCGAGCCACTCTATCAGCTTGAGCCCTACGTTCAGGTCTTTAGCGACAGGATGGAGTTCGTGCCGCGCCTCTCGATTTATGACCTCATTATGTGCGAGGGCCCCGAGGCTGTTGGCTATCTCCGCCGTGCTAAGCGGTAGAGTGTGAGACTATTCTATAAATCAACAGAGCTACCTCAAAGGTAGCTCTGTTGATGTCGTTTATAAATAATTCTGATGAACGAGCACTAGATTATTATTGTTACCAATGGTATATCTATAATAACAAGTGTGAAAAGCTGACATATTCCACTCTTCTATTGCAGCATTCATAATCTCAATCTCAGCTGCAATATCACTACTTCGAGCTGTTCCATCATCACGTGAGTAGGTGCTACCTCCGTAGTTGTCACTGCCTACACCTTTGTCACCATTGTGCTCATGACTTGTGCCTGCATAGTAGCAGTCTTTAATCTTTTTCGTGCCACTATTAGGACTATAGTAACCGCGATATGAACAAGCTCCAAGTATATGTCCTGGCATACGACCATCAATCTCCGTATTACTGTAACAAGCAATAATTCTAAAATTGCTACTATAGTCGGCGTATCCACAGATGCCTCCTACTGGCGTATATGACTGTGTACGCTCCTCAAAAACGCATCCTCCCTGCTTGATGCATGCAATGATTTTAGCGTAGTTGCCACTGCCGACTATACCGCCAAGATAGTTGTACCACTCCCATTCGTCTTGTGTGTTTTTAATGTAGGCATCCGATTGGCAAGCTATAAATGTGGAAAAACTATTATAATAAGAAGAATCGCTTCCGCAGACACCTCCGATGCGGCATCCCATCCCTTCATTATCTGATGTTATATCAACACTTGATATACAGTTCTCAAAGAGTGTATTAGAAGACCTAGCAGCTATACCTCCAATGTCAAATGTGCTGCCCGAGATATGTATCTCGCCATCCACGGTTATATCTCTAATAAATGCGTTTGATACATTGGCAAATAAACCAACGCTTGCACTCGCTACATTTGTTTTATTGTAGTATAGATTGCTTATTGTGTGGTTGTTGCCGTTGAATGTTCCGCTGAATGTGCCAATAGGCTCCCAGCTACCAACCTCGAAGTTGCAATAGTTTATGAGGTTTATATCAGCTGTGATATCTATTGTCGCATTTTCGAAGGTCGCTGCTTCGCTGATGCCGACCGTTGACAGCGCCTCAGCATCGCCATTGCACAACTTCGAGAGGGCTATAAGTTCTTCTGGGGTGTCAATCTCGTAGTAGCCATCTGTTACCTCGGTATACCAATCGTATGTAATAGGCTTTTGGAGCTCCTCTACCACCTCGCCAGTCTCGAAGTCGTAGCCGATAATCGTATCTGCGTAGGTGCTCCAGCCTGTTGCGTTCTTGTAGGAGCTAACAGAGGCCGATGGCACATAGATTTTGTCGGGGGCAAGGACAGTGGAACCAAACATATTGCTACCACCGGTAGGCGGAGTTGTAGGCTTGCAATATACCTCTTCAAGCGCATAGCAACTCTTGAATGCGCTATTCCCAATTTTAGTTACACCATTGGGAATACAAATACTTGTAAGAGACGAGCAACCACTGAATGCACTATTCCCAATTGTAGTTACACTATCGGGAATAGTAATATTTGTAAGCGAGGTGCAACCTTGAAATGCATACTCTCCAATCGAAGTTACATCGTAGGGAATAGTAACACTTGTAAGAGACTCGCAAAAACTGAATGTATAACCTCCAATTTCAGTTACGCTATCAGGGATAGTCACACTTGTAAGTCCGCTGCAACCATAGAATGCAAAAGCCCCAATTTCTGTTACGTTATTGCCAATAGTCACGCTTGTAAGTCCGTTGCAACCATCGAATGCACTCTGTCCAATCTCAGTTACACTATTAGGAATAGTAACATTTGTAAGTGAGGTGCAATCTCCGAATGCATATTGTCCAATCGTAATTATGCTATCGGGAATAGTAATATTTGTAAGCGATGCGCACTCCCAGAATGCACAATCTCCAATTGATGTTATGCTATCAGGAATTGTAACGCTTGTAAGCGAGGTACATTCCCAGAAAGTAGAATCTTCAATCTTTGCTATTCGACATGGAATATTCACACTTGTAAGCGATGTACATTCATGGAATGCATATTTTCCAATCGTAGTTACGCTCTCGGGGATATTTATACTTGTAAGCGAGGTACAAGAAGAAAATGCGCCTTGTCCAATCGTAGTTACATCCTTATCAAAAGTAATTACCCAACACTCCTTTTTGTCATCGTAAAGATTTGACAGAATAGTAGCACCGCCAAAAGCATTTGAGCCAGTAGGTGTAGTTGGATTAGATGTGCTACCATTTGTGTACCAAATCTTATTATTGGCTTGTTGAAATATACCCTGATAGTCGAACGCCGTCATCGGCTGGATATGGTTGCGCTCGATGGTAACAGTTTTGGTTGTTGACTTAGTCATGATTGTTCCATCAGCAGCCTCAATATCCACAGTGAAACCTCCATCAAAGGTCTGCGGGGCAACAACAAAGTAGAAATCCGTGGGGGTCTCGGCATCGAGGGTAACGCCATTGCCACAATCAAGAGTTATTGTCTCAATATACTCGCCGATGATAAGACCTCCCTGAGGAAAAGGCTCAAGACGAAAGTCTTCGTAATAGAACTTGACATCGCCAGCAAGTTGCTCGCCATCGTTACCCCTAAGCGTGATCTTAGTTATAGTATCACTACCCGTAAGTTGTATCTTAATCCAGCCGCAGAGGTTTTTGTGCGAGAGATTGGTCCCATCTTTACCAACGTATGCAATAAGGTTATCACCAACACCATACGAGTCTTCAAGATAGTGCTGCGTAGCTGGTAGTTTCACAGAAACATACTTATTATCGGTATTCATTGTATATGTTTCTGAGTAGGGATATATTGATACAATCTTGTCAATATCTGTACTACCTTCGACAAGACTTGTTGCTTTAAATCCACCTTCTCGGTCCCCTGTTTTACCATTAAACTTAAACGGCGTATTACCGTTACTGAAGTAGAATACCGACAAGCGGTCTCCTTCAGTCCATACGGTCTTCTGCAACTCGTTGAGCTGCACACGCGTAGCATCCTCGGCATCGATAGATGCATACAGCATATCGGGGATAGCATGGCTTCTGTCGTTGTTTCGCTCATTGACACCATCCTTCGAGCATGCAGCAAACAGCGTTGCCACAAGCGTAAAAAGTAGTAGTCTCTTCATTGTATAATTGTATTGTTTCTATGTGTTACCAATCCATCTCGGGATTCTCCTCGGGGTCCTCGATAGAGTTAGCAAAGCCATGCTCTACGGCAACATCTACAATCTCAATCTCAGGAGCGGTGTACTGCTCCTCGCTCTTAATATACATCATTCTCTCTTTTAAATATACCTATTGTAAATAATACGTTATCTACGCCTCGAACTTCTCGCCCATAAACCAGCGCGGCAGGTTACAGCCGATGTAATTGCCCACAATCGCCCACCACCAAGCGCCGAGCATAGCCCACTCGGCCTTACCAAAGAGCAGTGCCGCGCCATAGTAGAAGGCATCGGCCACGCAGTGCGGTAGGCCACACATGATAAAGACGGGTACACCGAAGAGCAGCGGCAGGTAGTGACCTCGGCGCGCACCATAGACCGCGAGGGTCATAATCATACCCGTACCTATGCTCGTAACAACGAGGCCGTGCCACGACACAGCAAGGCGTGCCGTGAGGATGGCATCGAGGTTGGTGTGCAGCGTGTCGGTTGCCACGTACGTAGCGATATATGCTGCGGCAAGACAGCCGAGGGCATTACCCAGAAGCATGGGGATAAGCTTCCACGACTCCTTATATGGCAGGTAACCCGACTTGCCCGTATAGAGCTGTGCGCCGCACATAACCACCGACAGCAGGCCGAAGGCGAAGAGCACAGCGCCCGCCAGGCCGCCAACGCGCAGGTAGACCAAGCCGGCAATGCCGATCATAAGACCGGCATATACCGACATAGACATAAAGTGTTTCATACTATTACAGTACAATATTGATAATCTTGCCCTTAACTACGATGATCTTCTTGGGCTGCTTACCCTCAAGCCACTTGGCCGCACCCTCCGTGGTGACGATATCTTTCTGTATCTGGTCGGGTGTCATATCGAGGGCGTACTCCTGCTTGAAGCGTAGCTTGCCGTTGACCATCACGGGGTACTCGAACGAGTTCTCCACGAGGTACTCAGCCTTGAACTCGGGGAACTTAGCGTCGCATACTGTCGTCGTGTGACCCAATGCCTCTTGCCACAACTCCTCGGCGATATGTGGAGCGAATGGTGCGATAAGGGCGGTCAGAGGCTCCAAGATCTCGCGCTTCGAGCAGTCGCCAAGCTCGTTGAGGCAGATCATGAAGGCTGCAACCGAGGTGTTGAACGAGAAGTTCTCGATATCCTCGCTAACCTTCTTGATGGTCTTGTGCAGGGTCTTAAGCTCAGCCGGTGTGGCCTTCTCGTCGTTGACAAGGAGCGCTCCATCGCGCGAGTAGAACTTACCCCAGAAGCGGCGCAGGAACTTATGCACGCCGTCGATACCGTTGGTATCCCAGGGCTTCGACTGCTCCAATGGGCCGAGGAACATCTCGTACATACGCAACGTGTCGGCACCGTAGGCATCGACGATATAGTCGGGGTTAACGACGTTGAACATCGACTTCGACATCTTCTCGATAGCCCAGCCGCAGATGTACTTGCCATCCTCCAACTCGAACTCTGCATCCTTGAACTCGGGACGCCATGCTCGGAAGGCATCGAGGTCGAGGATGTCGTTCTTCACGATGTTTACATCGACGTGAATCTCCTGCGTGTCGAACTCCTTCTTGCGGCCGAGTGACACGAACTTATTGGTGC
>CALBKP010000047.1 GCA_937895825.1 uncultured Alistipes sp.
GAACTGCAAACGGCGGTTGAGACCAATCTCCTGACCAGTATAGATCAGCGGCTGACCCTTAGGCAATACAAATGTAAGTGCTGCGAAGGTCTTGTGAGCATCGCCCATACGCTCGAACTCAGTACCTGCCCATGAGTTCTCGTCGTGGTTCGAGGTGAACATAAGACGCATAGCGGGTGCTGGATATTTCACGTCATCGCGCTCGAGATACTCCTTAAGGTCGGCCACGGTCTTTGCGTCGGTCTTAATCATACCATCACCAGCAACGTTCTTAGTCTCGCTGCCACCCTTAGCCATAGCGTTGAAGATATGGTGGAGCTCCCATGCGTAGGTAGCCTCAAAGCCTGAAGCGTGCAACCAAGTCTCTTCACCCTCAGCCAAGAGGTATACATCGGGATTGATGGCACGAACCTCCTCCCAAGCCTTAGACCAGAAGTCTGCGGGAACGTTCATAGCAACGTCGCAACGATAGCCGTCAACGCCCTTCTCTATCCAGAACTTCAACGCGTCGAGCATAGCAGCACGCATATCCTCATTCTCGTAGTTAAGCTTTGCAATATCTGTCCAGTCGTACTCTACGATAGGAAGGCCGGTCTGCTCGTCCATGACGTACCAATCCTTCTTACCCTCCTTCCACCAGTCAGCATCGCGAGAGGTGTGGTTAGCAACCCAGTCGATAATCACCTTAAGGCCGAGGTCGTGAGCCGTAGCAAGGAACTTATCGAAGTCCTCCATAGTACCGAACTCAGGGTTTATCTCCTTATAGTCGATGATCGAGTAGTACGAGCCGAGCGTACCCTTGCGGCCGTCAACACCGATAGGACTCACGGGCATAAGCCACACGATATCCACGCCCATATCCTTCAACACGGGGAGATACTTCTCTGCAGCAGCGAAAGTACCCTCCTCAGTAGCCTGACGAATATTAAGCTCGTAAACTACTGAATTAAACTTATCGAACCCACGGTTCTCAACCTTCTGTGCGTAGCAATTACAGCAACCAACAAGTGTAGCAAACGCTACAACTAATGCAATAAATCTCTTCATAATATTTTGGTTTAACTATTTATTAGCGATAACATATCCATAAGCGGGAAGCTCAACAGCAACGCGACCCTCACCCAAGCACTTAGCCGTGGCACCCTCGGTAGCCACTGCGACCTCCAAATCGTCGCACTCGGCAAATACTGGGAGCTCCACCTCCACAGCCTTAGCCTCGCCACGAACGTTGATACCAACGATGGCCCACTCGCCCATATAGTGACGCAAGAATACCCAAGCCTCGTCGTCTACGTATAGCGTGCGGTAGTCACCATACATCAAAGGCATCGACGCACGGCGCTCCTTGATAAGAGCCTTAGTCTGAGCAAACTCTCGCTCCTGGTAGTCGTTATAACCATCGAAGCGCATCATATCGCGGTTATCGGGGTCGTTAGCACCTGGAACACCATACTCATCACCCTGATAGATACAAGGAACACCTGGTACGGTTGTGATGATAGCCTTCAATAGCTGCAATCCTGCGTGCCCCTTATCCATATCGCCCACACCTACCTCACGGTGCCAGCCCTCGGCCTTATCATCGGGACACCAAAGCGACATATCGCCACCGGCCAACGAGATGAAACGAGGCTTATCGTGGTTACCCGTGATGTTACCCATGGTGTGGTGTGAGCCATAAGCAGCCTCCGACTCCTCGACAGTCGAGGCGATGGTGCGCATCGAGCGACCCTCGTCGACGATGACATCGCGCGAGTTGTGGTAGAGGTTGAAGTCAAACTGTGCGTCAATCATACCGCTCTTAACATACGAACCGATAAGCTCCACGTCGCCATAGGTCTCGCCAATCTGCCATACGTCGCGGTTAGGCATCTCACTCTTCAACTTGTGGGTAAGCATACGCCAGTAGTTCAGAGGGATATGCTTGCACGCATCGTGGCGGTAGCCATCGAAGTCGAAATTACGCACCCAGTATAGAGCTGTGTCGGTCATAGGATCGCACACCTCCTCGCGGCGAGTGTCGAGCGTAGGGATATGCTCGTCAAACCACGTCGTAAGGCGTGTCTCACCATCCCACTGGCCGATATTCTTACGGCCATCGGGGAGGTATAGATCGGTAGTCCAGTCGGGGTGCTCCTTGAGTACTGGAGAGTTGATATGCAGGTGGTTAGCTACATAGTCGAGAATCACGTTCATCTCTCCATCGTGAGCCTTGGCAAGCATAGTGCGAAGCTCCTCGTCGGTACCAAAGCGGAAGTCTACCTTAGTGTTATAGATAGGCCAGTAGCCGTGGTAGCCCGAGAACTTTGTGTCGGGATTAACGTTCTGACCCCATGCATCCTCGGGGTTCTGCGTGATAGGCGAGATCCA
The DNA here is from genome assembly GCA_937895825.1 of uncultured Alistipes sp. Taxonomy (GTDB): domain Bacteria; phylum Bacteroidota; class Bacteroidia; order Bacteroidales; family Rikenellaceae; genus Alistipes. The sequence continues at coordinate 2,371 of CALBKP010000047.1, forward strand.
GATGGTTGTGATACCGAGATCAGTGAAGAAACCATCCTCGATCTTCTGGGTGATACCCACGATATCGCCACCCTGGTAGTCAACCTTATCCAACACCTCCGGAGAGTTGATCTTCCAGTCGTTCTCGGTAGTACCATTGTTGAAGCGGTCGATCATCAACGAGTACAATACCTGTGACTGGTGATCCTGGCGGCGGATATCCTCAGCATCGGTAACCACCTCGCCACGCTCCAGGGGTAGCAATACGTCGTTGAAACGACCACGCTCCGACGCTGCAAATACGCGCACAACAGAGCGGTCATAAGCCTCAGCACACTTTGGAATAGCAACGCTAATCGTATTACCCTCGAACTTAACATCCTCGATTGGATTATTCTGCCACAAAGCTACAACCTCCGCTACGGGCACGGTAGCCTCAATCTCGATGCGACCATCCTCAACATCGGTTGATGACATATAGCTACCCTCCGTGTCACGCTTGCCACCGAGCACAACGATAGAGAGAGGCTCGTCGTCGTGCCATACCTCGATGGTCGACACAAGAACATCGGCATCGGTGGTGATGTTGAACTCCTCCCAGCCCTCAGCCGTAGCCTCAAGGCGTAGACGCGCATCCTCCGTGGTTACCTTATCGGCACCAGCCCACTGAGGATAGTAATCTGTAAGATAGTGCGACGTGGTGCCAGCCTTGATGGTCATAGGCACAACCGCCGCCTTGTTACCAACAGCCCACTCACCATTGGCCACAGGCTCGTCCGAAATGTAGTGTATCGCCAAGAGCGACACAACAACAGCACAAGCCACAAAAAGAATTGATTTTAGTCTCATATTGTTTGTGTTTTAGTAATTTTCGTACAATGGTGAGCTACTCCCAAGCTTAAGTTCTAACCATACATCTCCACTTTCTCCATTCCGAACTTAAGCCTATGGGTAGCGACCGTCTACTCTACATCCAACATCCAGTCGATGCCCTCGTGTAGATTGTTCTCGTTGGTAAAGTCCCAATAGGAATTATTCTCCCACGTAGAGCCATAGCCCCACGCCGTAGGATAGGTGTAGAGACCAGTGCCGTGTCCCTGAGCCTTACCCTCCAACAAGTCGGGCAACGACTCCGTACCCCACGTGATTACACCGATACCGCCACCGCGCTTCACATCCTCAGCTAACGCCTTGAGCCATGCGCGTTGCTTTGCAGGGGTGTAGTTTGTGGCGTTTGTGGCATCGTTCCAGTCGGGATAGTTATACGAGTTATCGCACCAGTCGCCCATCCATTGGCCATTTACTGTGCCCGTGGTGAACGAGTGCGCCGTCTCGAGAACCATTATACGCTTGCCATGCTTCGACTGCATAGCCTTTCCCAACGCCTCGAAGTTGGCGTAGGAGCCCATCGAGTGGCCGATGTTGGTGCCTGGATACCACGATAGGGCGATGATGTCGTAGTTGGTGCAGCCATTCTCGGCGTAGGTATCCACATAGCCGAGTTTAGCAGGGTTGGCGATGTGTAGCGCCGACAATATCTCAAGATCGTACTTACGCGCAAAGTCGCGCACAGCCGTGTGTCCATAGCTAAGCAGGCGTGCCGTGCGTGCGCCATCGTGCGCGCCGTTGAGCATAAAGCCGATGTTTACCTCGTTGCCAACTGCCACAATCTTGGGGTCGATGCCCTCGGCATGGAGGGTCTCCAATGACTCGAGCACCCAGTTATAGAGACTGCCGCCGAGCGTTACCTCATCCATCGATTTCCAATCCTCGGGGATGTTGTTGTGCGTAGCTCCAGTAGATGTATATTTGTCGTAGTCGGGCTTTAGTGTGAGCATAATATCGAGGCCCTCGGCCTGTGCCATCTTGGCATCCTCCACCACGCGTGGCATCTGTTGCCAGTCGATGGTAACGCCGTTAATCTCGGCAAATGGCTGACGGTCGAGCTGCAAGCGTACGATGTTTGCGCCGTGATCCTTGATAGAGGTATAGGGATTAGTAACCTCGCCACCCTCGCGATACGTCAAGCCAAAGTCAATCATGTAGTTGGCGAACGACATGGTTGTTCCCTTATAGAACTTATCCACTTCGGGCGTAGGCGTAGGCTCGGGGTCGTCACCATCCTCCTCACCCTTATTCGGATCGTCGGGCTGCTCCACATCGTTGTTGTTAGGTAGTTTGAGATCCTCATCGCCACCACATGCCACAAAGGCAAACATCACAATAGGTATGATGCCCCATATTGACTTCTTCATACTCGTTTCTGACTTTTATTTGGGGTTGGGAGGCCGATCAAGGCCGCCCAACCAAAGGTTACACTATCGCGTACGTACGTGTACGCGATAGTGTATAAAGTGTGATTAGATTGCAGGAGTTGCACCGTCAGCCATTACCCAAATGGTCATATCCGAAATACGGAAATAAACATCATAAGCAACGCCAACCTCGCCATTAACAAAGATGTTAGAACCACCGTCAAGTACAATAGCAGCACCAAGCTCACGAGCAGTTGTGTCAGTCACACCGTAGCTTGTGTCCCACGAGTAGTTCTTACGAACCTTGAATGCAAGACCCTCGTTGTTGGCATTTGCAAATACAACATCCTGAGCTACCAAAAGGTCTCCAGCTTCAACGAAAACTACATCCGAATTCCAGTTGCCTGACTGGAAGTCACCAATAACGCTCCAGGTGTCAGCAACACCACCTGTAGGATCTTCTGAGCCAGCAACAGCCAAGATAAGCTTAGAAGCAGATGGGTTGAAGTAGAAGTCGTATGAGCCTGCGTCAATCCACATATCAGCGCCGCCATAAGTCAAGGCGTTCTCACCAATAACAAGCTTCGAGCCGTCTGCATTACCATACTTCTCATCCCAAGCGTCGTTCAAACGGATAAGCAACTTACCCTCAGCCTCGATAGTGAGAGCCTCGGTAACGTACCAACCGTCACCACGAGCTACAAGGTCTACATCCTCACTCCAACCGTTGAAGTCACCGATAAGACCATAGGTAGTCTCTGCGGGAGGCTCGGGAGTAACAGGAGCCTCACCGTTTACAGTGTAGTTCCACTTGCCACCCTCATTATCAGTAAGAGTGATAACAACATCATCATTAAGAACGATATCCTTGATATCTACAGACTGGTCGCCGCTACCATTGTTCAAAACAATACTTACAGTCTTACCATAAGCAGTTGCATCGAACTGGTATACGAAGTAGTCACCCTCAGCAGTCATAGCAGAGCCTGGCCAGCCACCTGCAAACTCGCCAAGGTCACCCCAGCCGTAGATGTTGCAAGTCTCCCAACCAGTAGCCTTAACATCAGCATACACCTTCACAGCCTTAGCATCAGAAGGAAGAGTGGGGTCAGCAGCACCTGCGGTCATAACATACAACTCGGCAGCCTCAGGGTTGAAGTAGAAGTCGTAAGTACCAGCAGCAATCCACATATCCTGACCCTCGG
>CALBKP010000048.1 GCA_937895825.1 uncultured Alistipes sp.
TCGGGTAGCAGTGCTTGCCACTTCTCAACAAGGACAGTGAGCTTGTCGGCAGTTGTGAGGTCCACTTTATTGATAACCACGATGGTAGGTATACCTGATAGGCGTACCTTCTCGATGATGTCGGCCGAACGGTCGCTCTCCTCGACGGTGTCGGTGACGTATAGTAAAACGTCGGCATCGGTGATGGCTCCGCGCACGAACTGCATCATCTTCTCTTGGAGCTTGTAGTTAGGCTTCAGTATGCCAGGAGTGTCGGAGTAGACAATCTGGAAGTCATCGCCGTTGACTATACCCATGATACGATGGCGCGTGGTCTGCGCCTTCGAGGTGATGATGGATAGTTTCTCGCCAACAAGCTGGTTCATCAACGTCGACTTGCCGACGTTAGGGTTGCCGATGATATTTACAAATCCGCTGCGGTGTGCCATATTGTGTTACGTTAACGTATATATTATCTTGCAAAGATACAAAATTTTAATTAGTAATGAGTAATTAGTATAGATAAATTAGTAGTGAATGGTATTAAGAATTATAAAAAAATATCAACATCGTGAAACAAAACAATATGGTCGTACGTATATGTATGCGATAATTGTGGAATAGAAGTTGTAAGAAGATATAAATTTTATGCGTCAATTAAAGATTACCAAGTCGATCACCAACCGCGAGAGTGCGTCGTTGGACAAGTATTTGCAGGAGATCGGCAAGGAGGAACTTATCTCCGTAGAGGAGGAGGTTGAACTCGCCCAAAGAATCAAGAAGGGAGATCAGGAGGCTTTGGAGAAGCTTACAAAGGCAAACCTACGTTTCGTTGTATCTGTGGCTAAGCAGTATCAGAATCAGGGTCTTAGCCTTCCCGACCTTATCAATGAGGGTAACCTCGGCCTTATCAAGGCTGCAGAGAAGTTCGATGAGACACGAGGTTTTAAGTTTATCTCGTATGCTGTGTGGTGGATTCGTCAATCGATTCTTCAGGCGTTGGCTGAGCAGTCGCGTATCGTACGTTTGCCACTCAACCAGGTGGGCTCACTCAATAAGATTAACAAGGCGTTTGCTCGCTTCGAGCAGGAGCATGAACGCACACCTTCTGCCGAGGAGCTCGCCAACGAGCTTGAGCTACCGAAGGAGAAGGTTACCGATACGTTGCGTGTTGCCGGCCGCCATATCTCGGTAGATGCTCCGTTTGCTGATGGTGAGGATAACTCATTGCTTGATGTGTTGGTAAATACTGACTCGCCCAATGCTGATCGTGGCCTTATCAGCGAGTCGTTGGCTACGGAGGTTGACCGCGCCTTGGAGATTCTTACGGAGCGTGAGCGCGACATTATCCGCTACTTCTTTGGCATCGGTTGCTCGGAGATGACCCTCGAGGAGATCGGCGAGAAGTTCGACCTCACACGCGAGCGCGTGCGACAGATCAAGGAGAAGGCTATACGCAAGCTCCGCCAGTCGTCGCGTAGCAAGCTCTTGAAGTCGTACTTAGGCTAAAATTGCATGACCGATAAATAGTTAGGGTTGCCCATATGGGCAACCCTAATCTTTTTTTTGTTCTGAGCCTTAGTGTGTAAACACCTTGCCGAGCTGTTGCTCTTGCTTCTCGAAGGCCTGACGTGAGGATGTGGGGTACTTCAAGCTGTTGAGCTCCTTGACCGCAGCTTCGATGTCGCGCAGAAGCATATCGGCCATATCGCGCGACATACCCTGGCGCACGACGATACGCATAACGACAATGTCGTCGATGTCGCGCGGGAGGGAGTAGGCTGGCACCATCCAGCCACTTTGCTGCAGGAGCGCTTGAAGGTCGTAGAGTGTCCACTTTGCACTCTTGCGATACTCTTCGCTAAGACACCATACAAAGAGCGGGTTGACAACCTCCTCGGAATAGTTTTCGAAGCACTCCATCTCGCCGATACGCTTATGGCAGTAGCGAGCAATCTCCATGGAGTTCTGCTGCACGCGGGTATAGCCCTCGCGGCCGAGGCGTATGAAGTTGTAATACTGGCCGAGCACCTGCGCTGCGGGGCGTGAGAAGTTAAGACCTACCTGTGTTACCTCTGCACCGAGGTAGTTTACCGAGAAGGACATCTCCTCCGGGAGCATGCTCTTATCGCGCCATACGACCCAGCCTAAACCTGGATATACCAAGCCAAACTTATGTCCCGATGTTGAGATTGATGCCACCCACTTCAGTCGAAAATCCCACTTCGTTTCGGGGCTTACGAAGGGTAGAATGAAGCCTCCAGAGGCTGCGTCAACATGTATCGGAATGTTGTATCCCGTACGCTTGTTAAACTCATCGAGCTCCTTGTCCAAAGCCTCGATGTCGTCGTTGAGGCCTGTCCACGTAACACCCGCGATTGGTACGATGCAGATGGTGTTCTCGTCGCAATGTTTTAGCGCCTCTTTGGGACATAGCGTGCGCTTTTCGCGTGTGAGTGGCACCTGGCGGAGCTCTATCTGCCATAGCTGGCAGAACTTCTCCCATACCACCTGCATACCTGAACTCATCACAAGGTTAGGCTTGTCTGTTGGCTTACCCTCAGCCTCACGACGCTTGCGCCACCTGAGCCATGCTGCCACACCACCGAGCATGCAGGCCTCCGATGAGCCTATGCCGAGAGCACCGCTCTTCGAGTCGCCCTTCTCGGGTGTATGCCATAGGTTTGCAAGGATGTTGATGCAGCGACTCGCCATCACGGCCACACGTGGGTACTCCGTCTGGTCGATGTAGTTCATCGCTATCGCCTCGTTCATCAGTTTCGTGGCATACTCGTCCATATAGGTTGTGACGAACGTGGCGAGGTTGAGCCTCGGTTGTGTTTGTGCGTATGTCTCGTCTTTGACCATGCGGTAGGCAATCTCGGGAGTTGTCATCTCCTCGGGTATTGTCATTGTGGGTGCGGGGCGCACCATCTCCTCGGAGCCGTACACGGCAGTTGTTGCTGTTGAGTGTTTTGTGTTCATAAGCGTAAAAATTTAGATTCGTACGCCATTGCGACACAAACTATGCCAGAGTAAAGATAGGTTCGGATAGTAATGCTGTTATGGGTTGTATGGGTTTGGTGGGCTCGATGAGGCTGAGTATCGCTGAGGACTTTGGTCGCCAGTACGTAGCCGTGTTAAAAACAAAAACAAGTGACTTTTTAAAAGTCACCTGCTAAATCACAATGTCGGGATACCGGGATTCGAACCCGGGACCTCCAACTCCCGAAGCTGGCGCGCTAACCGGACTGCGCTACATCCCGAACAATCTTCTCTATTGTTGAACCCCTCTACTAAAACCAAACTCGCTGAATATCAGCGAGTCATTGTCGGGATACCAGGATTCGAACCTGGGACCCCCTGCTCCCAAAGCAGGTGCGCTAACCGGACTGCGCTACATCCCGATTGGTGGTTTAGATTTCGAGGTGCAAAGATAAACAGAAAAAATCAATATCCAAAAAAAATGTGAGTTTTTTTGTGTTTCTTCTGTGATTTTCAGATGTAATTAGACCTGTCACCACGACAACTGGTAGTAAAACTGGGCTACAATGCGTTATTCTACTAAATGCCCCCGCTGTATAAATATCAATAAAGGAGTGCACTACAAATGCACTCCTTTATTGATATCTTAGTACTCTTTCTTAGATATGTTGCTGTTGAACTGGTGTTAGTTGTTGGGGTCCTTACCTGTTGTTACTATGAGATTAACGGACGAGTCGAGCGAGAACTTATCGTTTGGATCGGCAACAGTTGTTACTACGAAGGTGTATTTCGTATCGTAGTCACCCTCGAAGAAGTACTCATAGTCCCCTGACTCGCCACGTGAGACAACCTCGTCGTTAACCTTATATGCAATAGCGCCTTTAACCTCTTCATATTTCAGCAGCGTCAACTTTATATTCTTGTAGTCAATGATTTCGGGTCGGAAGGGGGCTATGTCGAGCTTCACAGGCTCACGCTCTGTAGATGTTGTAATCGTTGCAGGCTCAGATGCAGCATAGCGCTCCTCGTCGTCTGGTACAGCTACGACAGTAATGGTATACTCAGTGACATACTCGCCCGTAAAGAGGTATGAGCACTCCTCGGTTAATACGGGCATATCCGTACCAACGGTGACAGAGTAGCTTGCTGCATTATCCACAGCCTCCCACTCAATGGCGATAGTATTGAAGTCGGGTGTGGCTGTAACTTTGGGCGTAGCAAGCTGCACGATTAGGATAGACTCGCCATCAACTGTAACGTCAGATGTTCCCTCATTGCGGATACCTCCCAACCATGCACCGAAATTCTCAGGAGCAACGTATGAGGTCGCTGCCTGTGTGAAGGTGTTGCCCTCGAGTGTGCAATTCTCAATAACAATATTTTTGCCCGCACCATGGAATGTGCCTACGAATTCGGCATTTGCGCGCTTAGCAGCATTTGCAGAGTTTATAGCCTCGATGGTAGTGTTCTTCACTGCGCAACCCTTGATTGAGGTGTTGGGCACGATGTAACCGATAAAGCCACCTACGCATCCACCATCCTCTGTGTGGGTAGTGTAAACATTGCTCTTGTCAACCGAGCAGTCTGCAACGTTAAGCTGATAGTTCTCGGCAGCATTGCCGATAAGGCCGCCCACCTTGTTTACGCCCTCAACCTCGCAGTCTGCGACCTTGATATTTTCAAACGTACAATATCCCAGCGTAGTGCCAGCAAGAGCGCCTGCGTAGAAGTCGCCAGTGTGTGAGTTGCCTGGCTTAACAGTGGCACCCTTAATTACAAGGTTCTTAACCTCTGCCGAGTGCAAGATGCCGAAAAGTCCACCATTCTGACCCTCTGTTGATGTGAAGTTAGCGATGGTATGGTTCTGGCCATCGAATACAAAATTCTTACCACCCACGGCAACGCTTACGTTGTGCTTAATCTCAAAGCCGCCGAGGTCAATATCGCGCATGAGACGTGCTTTCATGCCGCGATAGTCTGACGAGAGGAGCGTGGCAAGCTGACCTGCTGTCTGAATCTCGATATAACCATCAGCAGCTGGGGCTGGGAGAGCCTGATACTCGCCATCCCATACGCGGATAATCCAATCCTCGTCGTTCTCGTCATTATCGAAGTTGTCGTTGATATCGATATTGACATCTGACTCAACTGTGAGAAGATTGCCAATGATAGTTGTGAGGTGGTTGCGTTGCAAAGGTATCTGTGTGCAAAAGTCGAGCGACTTGATGGGGCGACCATTTTTGTCGCTTACGTCCATGCGGAAGTTAAGCTCAGTCTGATCCTCCTTAGCATAGAGGTAGTCTACGAAGAGTGTCTGGTGCGTTGTCTTGGCATCGTAACCAAGGGTGTAGGGAGCATCCTTGCTCACTTCGAAAGAGTAGGTTAAATCCTTGGTCGTGGTATTGAGATCACCAGTGATGGCATTCAACGAGTCGTAGATAGGGTGGTTATAGTATGTAATCTCCACCTTATGGGGTACTGAACCAATGTTTAGCTCCTCGATGTCAGTGGTGATGACGCGTAACTTACCGAAAGGACGTGTAAGTGTAAGATCCCTCTCAAGTTTTGTTGTGATATAAGCCGTCTCGGTAATGAAGTATGCATCACGGCTCTCATCCATAGCGTTCCATACCTTAGGAGTGATGTTCTTAAGGTCGTCAGTGTTGTAGTTGAGGCTCTCCACGGTGAGAGGATTATTATTATATTCACCATCAGCCACAAAGTCTGCCCAGATAACGAAGCGGTACATGCGGTTAGGCACAAGGCGTGTGGTAAACGTTGTTGAATCGTATCGGTCAAGAACTTGTACCACACGAGGGATAATAGGAGAGTTGTAGTTCTCAAAGCCATCGGTTACCTCATAAACCTCCATGATGTAGCGTAGGTCATACTTCTCCCACAGTGTTGCTTGTTCGAAATTGTCGATAGCACCGAGAGCGCTGTTCATACCCGTCACGCCGTTTCGTGTAGAGTGGAAATCTGGAACATCAACAGACAATGTTACAGAAACTTCGTCATCAACGTTGACGGGCTTTGATGCAGGTTCTCTCTGGCACGATACCAAGGCAAATGTTACGAGCATCAGAGAAAGTAGTAACTTCTTCATAAGTTTATATTTTTATCATTATTATCTTTGTAACTTGCTAATATTTAATGAATACCAGCTGATTGCGCGGTAAATAATATGGCTGTTTTTTACCCCATGGTTGGTATACATGTACACTTAGCGTAACAAAGGTACGTAAAAAAATAATAATCAACAAATAAAATCGTGATTTTTTACAACGAAAGCCATAAGCAAAATAGATGCCCATAACCTTTGTACTCCGCGGATTATGGACATTTTTGCTAAAATAAGTGTGGTTACTTGACAATAAAACTATCCTCAAGACGTATGTCTGCCGATGATGATCCAACGAGAATGCGGAACTCACCTGGCTCGACTCGCCAGCCATCCGTAATCTCGTCGTAGAAGGCTAAATCCTCAGCCGATATTGCAAATGTTACGGTTGTCGATTCGCCAGGCTTAAGTTCTACTTTCTCGAAGCCCTTGAGCTCTTTTATAGGGCGAATTATCGAGGCCTCGCTATCGGCAATGTAGAGTTGCACTACCTCCTTGCCGAGGCGTGTGCCAGTGTTTGTGATCGTTGCCGTAGCCTCCAGAATATCACCATTGTATGATGGGTCTAAGGTTATATTGTTAGCAGTGAGTTTAAGGTCGCTATACTCGAACGACGTGTAGCTCAGTCCATGACCAAAGGCGAAGAGCGGCTCGATGCCACGAATGTCGAAGCCGCGGTAGCCAACGAGGATGCCATCGTGGTAGAATACCTTACCCGGGTTGGGGAACTTCGCACCCTCGGCATGTGCCATATAGTCGTCAAGTTTCCGACCAAACGTAAATGGCAACTTGCCGCTGGGGTTTACCTCGCCATCGAGTACGCGAGCGAGAGCGTTGCCTGCCTCTGAGCCTGAATACCAGAGTTGCACGACAGACTCCACCTTGTTAATCCATGGCATAGCAACGGCGTTGCCCGAAACTAAGACTACGGTGAGGTTGTCTGTTACCTCGGCCAATGCCTCGATTATGTCGTCCTGCTTGTAGGGGAGTTCCAAGCCCTTGCGGTCGGTACCTTCGCAATCCTGGTTGTCGCTCTTGTTTAGTCCGCCCACAAATATAACGTGGTCGGTATCTTTTGCCATCGCTACGGCCTCCTCGATAAGGCGCTTTGGTGAACGCTTATCCTTGAGATTCTGGCCTGTGACCACGCCGTTATAGTCGCCCGTAACATCGCCAACGTAGCCGCGAGCGTAAAGAACCTCGGCGCTGTCGCCATAGTATGCACGGAGACCATCCAGTGGCGAGCACTCGTACTTAACCTTCAACGACGAACTGCCGCCGCCCACGGTCATCATCTTGATAGCGTTCTCGCCGACAACAAGTATGTGCTTAGCATCTGGCGCTATGGGTAGGTTATACCTCTCATTCTTAAGTAGTACGATTCCCTCCTCGGCAATGGTGCGCGCTGTCTCGGAGTGTGCTTCCGAGCACATTGCTCCGTAAGGTTTGTAGTTATTCATCGCCGTACGGAATGTTAGGCGAAGCACGCGGCGTACCTTGTCGTCCAGCTCCTTGGTGCCTACCTCGCCGCGCTCGATCATCTCGAGGTATGGTTGCGCCATATAATACATATCGTAGGCGTTGCTTGCACCCTCTCTAAGGCCATCAGTCCATGTGCCGAACTCCATGTCAAGGCCATTGTATATTGCCTCCTTTGTCGAGTGGACACCGCCCCAGTCCGAGATGACTACACCGTCGAAACCCCACTCCTCTTTAAGGATGTCGATAAGCAGACGGTGGTTGTGGCAGACGTGTGTGCCCTGATATTTGTTGTATGAGCCCATTATCGACCACGCCTCACCCTCGATTACGGCGGCCTTGAATGCTGGGAGGTATATCTCGTAGAGTGCTCTGTCGCTAAGGTTTACATCGACGGTGTGGCGATGACGCTCCTCGTTGTTCAGTGCATAATGCTTGACGCATGCGGCAACACCTTGGCGCTGAACACCACGGATGTACGGAACAACCATCTCTGATGCGAGGTATGGATCCTCGCCCATATACTCGAAGTTGCGGCCACATAGTGGCGTGCGGTAGATGTTAACACCTGGGCCCAGAAGTACATCCTTTTCGCGGAAGCGGGCCTCCTCGCCGATGCTTACACCATAACGGTCGGCACACTCGCGATTCCATGTGGCAGCAAGACAGGTGAGTGCAGGGTAGGCTATGCACGAATCGTTTGTCCAGCTTGCCTGCTCCCACTCGTCCCACATAACCTCGGGGCGTATGCCATGAGGGCCATCCGTACACCATATCTCGGCGATGCCGAGGCGTGGAACGCCTGGTGCAGAGAACTTTGATTGTGCGTGGATTATGGCAATCTTCTCCCTAAGAGTCATTCGGCTAAGCGCATCTTCCACACGCTCTTCAATCGGGGCATCGGGGTTTAGATATATGGGTTGATTATCGACCTCTTGAGCTGAAAGTGTGGCTGTTGCGCCAATGAGTGTGGCGGAGATGATGGTTAGCAGACGATTCATAGCGCGATATTATATTTTGTTGATTAACAGAAACATTATCGACTACAAATATACATATATTTTATTGTAAATACAAATCTCCCTGACGATGATTTGTTTCGCGCATGCGACGTACCACCTCGTTGCGCACGACATCGGGGCGTATGCCGCCGAGTGGCGAGTGTAGTATAAGATGGCGTGGCGCTTCGGATGTTAGGCGGTCAATGGCTGTGTCGGGGCGTAGGCGACGGATGATGTCGATAAGTAGCGTGACGTACTCTTCCATGGCATCGCCTATGCCGAAAAGGAAGTCTTCGGGGCGTGCGCTCCACTCCCTGGCAATTGGTGTGTTGCGGTAGATTTGTAGCTGGTGAAACTTTATTGTATCGAGTTCTAACGAGTTGATATGCTTGATACTATCTATTATGTCCGCGCGCGTCTCGCGCGGGAGGCCGAGTATGAGGTGGCCTCCGACATCAATGCCTAAGGCTTTGGTTTGGGCTGCAGCGGATATTGTGTCAGCAAAGGTATGACCGCGATTTACGTGCTGTAACGTCATGTCGTATACCGACTCTATGCCATACTCTACGGCTATGTAATGATTACGCCTTAAATCGGCTAATAGTTGGAGTGTTCCCGAAGTGATGCAGTCGGGGCGTGTACCAATTATAAGTCCCGAAATTTTAGGGTGTGATAGTGCTTCGGTGTATAATAGCTTGAGTTTATCTATTGGCGCATGGGTGTTTGTACCTGATTGAAGATAAGCAAGATATATGTCGCTTTGTCGTCCGCGGCTGATGTGAAAATCCAACGCACGGTCAATCTGTGATGTTATGCTCTCGGCCTCGCGGCAGTAGGCTGGTGAAAATGCCTCTCCAAGACAAAACGAACAGCCACCGCGAGCGATTGTGCCGTCGCGGTTGGGGCAACTTAGATGTGCATCGATGGCGAGTTTCTGTACACGACCGCCGAGACGCTCTTTAAGAGCACTCCCGTAGTCGTTATATGGCAGAAGTCCCGCTGTCATAGATTATAGATCCTCAACGCGAGCGACGGGCGATACGTCGAGTGAGGATAGCTCACCCGCCATATATCGGTAGTAGCCAGCCG
>CALBKP010000049.1 GCA_937895825.1 uncultured Alistipes sp.
GCCGCTGTCGAGGAGCAGGGCTTTATGGTTGTGGATGCCGATGGCGACTACACCACACCGCTTGTGGATGATGCGGCATGTGCCTACGCCTTCGAGGAGGATGGTATCACGTTCTGCGCTATTGAGCGCGCTTATCGCGAGGGTAAGTGCTCGTTTATTAAGCCTCTGTCGTGTCATCTCTATCCTATACGTGTCACACGTTTTCGCAATGGCTCGGCAGGGTTGAACTACCACCGTTGGGCTGTGTGTGGCTCGGCGCGTGAGTGTGGTAATAAGATAGGCATGCCTGTATATCGTGGTTTGAAGGAGCCCATCATTAGGGCTTTTGGTGAGGAGTTCTATCATCAGTTAGAGTTGGCTGAGGATATGCTCAAAGAGATAAAATAATTGAGTTTTGTATGTCAATTAATTGTATGAAATATGCTCTTCTGAGCCTCGCTGTGTTATTTTCTTCGGCCGTATATGGCCAAGAGAAGGATAGTGTGGCTGTTGCAACTGCCGATACGCTACGTCGTGATAGCGTGGCACAGCAGACGAAGCCTGAGCCTGTGCGTCCTGTGCGTACGCTCGGTAAGGTGGCGGTTATCGATACGCTGCCTACGGCTAACGATGCACTTAGCATCATCCTCTTTAACGACAATACATGGCGTTATATCCTCGCTGAGGATTACAAGAATGACCCTACGGTATTTGATGACCATTGGAATACGGATGCAACGCATGCCTATAACGATGTGGAGTTAAACTCACTGCCTGAGGCTACGGCAATACGCCTTGTTGACTCGCTGGAGAGCTACCACTTCCCATATATTGGTCGCATCACGTCGCGCTATGGCCCACGTCGTGGTCGTCCGCATCAGGGTATTGATATGTCGCTTAAGACTGGCGATCCGATATATGCAACGTTTGACGGTAAGGTGCGTGTGTCGAAGGTTGCTGGTAACTATGGTAACCTTATCGTCATTCGTCACAACAACGGCCTTGAGACCTACTATGCCCACCTCTCGGCACGCGATGTGGAGGTTGGCGATTGGGTCGTTGCAGGTCAGCAGATAGGTCTTGGTGGTAGCACGGGAAAAAGTACTGGCCCGCACCTTCACTTTGAGGTGAGATACCGCGGCCAGTCGTTTGACCCCGAGCGTATTATTGACTTTACAACGGGTAATCTCCGTCGCGATGAACTACTCCTCAAACGTCGTCACTTTAGCATCTATGCTAAGTACGAGCAGGACTTCGATGACGAGGTCGAGGCAGAGAAGCAGGAGGAGGCTGAGCGCAAGGCTGCGGCGGCCATCCAATATCATACGGTTCGTTCGGGCGATACGCTCGGCGCATTGGCACGCAAGTATGGCACGTCGGTTACGCGCATTTGTCAGCTCAACGGCATTAAGTCAACGTCGATACTCCGTATTGGACAACGTCTGCGCGTGAGATAGTCGAGGTCTTCTTACCGAAATGTATTTGTTATACGCTCGATCAGATGGTCGAGCGTATAACATTTTATATATTGTGTGTTTAAGAAATAAAAACTATCTTTGCAGTAAGAATATCTTTAACACATCACACAATATGAGGATTTCTAAGATTATAGCCTTTGTTTGTGCAGCATTATGCTTGGCATCGTGTTCTAAAACTCAAATTAAAATGACGTTCGATGGTTTTACAAACGATACTGTCATTCTCTTTAGCATTCCAGTTGAGATGTTATCCACTGCCACAGATGACTCTGCTGCTACGATTGATACGTTGCTTATTAAGGATGGCCGCATAGAGATAGATTCACGAGATGAGGCTATGAGTTATATCTTCACATTTAAGGAAACGGATGATTATAGCCACAACTTTTCGCGTCGCTCAATCGAGTTTATCGCCATGCCCGAGGATAGGCTCTCCTTCAATGTAAAACGCACGGAGGAGCAATTTGAATATACAGCTAATGGTAGCGATTATGTCGAGGGCTTGGCTGATTACGACAAATTTATGCGCCCAATATCACATGAGATAGACCGATTGGACCGTGGCAACGAGGCCAACTGGGATAAACTGAGAGCTTTGTATGATGTTCGAAGAGCTAAAGCTGCAGAGTGGCTCAAAAGTAATATGAATAACCCAGTTGCAGTATATGTTCTGGCGCTTGAGGTCTCTTATGAGACGCTTTTGGAGTACTACAACGAGATGCTACCCGCGATTAACAGCTCAGTTCTTCGACCCTTTGTGGAGAAAATGAGAGCGAAAGCCGAGCTCGCAGTGACAACCAAACATGCACAAGAGAATATTAAAGAGGGTGCTGAAGCTCCACATTTCACCCTTATAGACAATCTTAACAATGATGTGTCACTTGCATCGTATAGAGGAAAATGGGTAGTGCTTGACTTCTGGGGTACATGGTGCGGCTATTGCATTAAGGGTATTCCTGCGATGAAAGTGGCCTACGAGAAGCACAAGGACTACTGTGAGTTTATAAGTATCGACTGTAACGACAGCCGCGAGAAATGGCTCGAGGGGTTAGATGAGTACCAGATGCCGTGGATACACCTCTATAACTCCAACGATGCTGCGCCCTCGGAGAATGTAAGTGCAATATACGCCATACAGGGCTTCCCCACAAAGATTATAATAACGCCTGATGGACTTATTCACAAAATATTTGTTGGTGAATCCCCTGAGTTCTACGAAGAGTTAGACAAGATTTTATAATAACACACAAGCTAAGCAGAGCGTTAAGTCTCAATCGATTTACCGCTCTGCTTGGCTATCACTCTTCAAGATAACGGACACCTATATCCTTAGACATTGCGTAGGCTATCTCGTTACGGGGTGCTCTCGCCTATGTAACCACCTATTCTGGTGTAAAGATAGATATTTGTTGTGATTATATTGCAAAATAAGTTATAGATAATCAATATAATTTTCCACCCTTCCACTAAACAAAATAACACATTCAGATAGTTATATTTATGATTTTTCAGGCTGCTATTTAGTTCTGTTTGCAGATTTTTACGTAATTTTGTACCGAAATGGAATAGTAATATTCAGATGGGATACAATGATTTTATATTGACAGTCAATTCGTCCAGCATCATCATATTATTAGGAATGGCCGCTGTACTGCTTGCTGCTACCCGTTTTCGTGGAGAGAGCGGATATGCGGCTGCCATTATTGTGCTACCCAATGTCCCCGTCTATATATACAATATGAGCCGAATGTTGGAATGGCACAACTTGACTCTTTTCATGTTTCCCATCAGTTACTCGGTCAATACGCTGCTGATGCCATTGCTATGGCTCTTTGCCAAGAAGAATTTTGACCTGAACTTCCGCCTCAAACCTATTCATCTGCTGCATCTCCTGCCCGGTCTTCTTTGCCTCGGACTTGGCCTTGCTATTCCTACTCAGGAGCGTATCGCATCCATTCAGCACGAGATGACAGG
>CALBKP010000050.1 GCA_937895825.1 uncultured Alistipes sp.
TGCCCGTACCGGTTCGACCCCGGTTCCGAGTACACAAAAAGAGGTTTCATTTTTCGTGAAACCTCTTTTTGTGTTTTATTTATCTATGAATTCAATGATATGCTTCAAATCAGATGGAGCAAACCACCCTATTGACTCATCACGGCGAAACCAGGTAAGCTGTCGCTTGGCATAACGACGTGAGTTGCGTTTGATAAGCTCTATCGCCTCGTCGAGTGTTATGATACCCGCAAAGTGGTCAAATAGCTCACGGTAGCCAACAGTCTGGAGCGAGTTGAGATGTCGCTTTGGATACATCGCGCGAGCCTCCTCAATAAGTCCATCCTTGACCATCATATCTACTCGGCGATTGATGCGATCGTAGAGTATGTCACGCGGCATATCTGTACCAACCTTGACAATATTAAACGGTCGCTCGGCTATGTTACCGTGACGTTGTTCGGAATAGGGGCGACCAGTAGTTAGGCACACCTCCAACGCGCGCATGACGCGCGCAGGGTTAAATATGTCTACCTCAGCAGCATACTCAGGGTCTAAATGTCGAAGTTCCTCGACAAGTGATTCGATACCCTCAGCCGCCAATCTGGTCTTAAGACTTTCGCGAAGCGCATGGTCAGCCTCAGGAAGATCATCCATACCCTCGCACAGAGCCTGCACATATAGACCCGAGCCACCAACAGCCACAACATACTTTACTTCGGCAAATAGCTTATCAAGTAGGGCTAATGCCTCCGTTTCGTACCTTCCGCAGTTGAAGTCGTCCTCCACCTCGCGGTCGGCAATAAAGTAGTGTTTAGCAGCGGCAAGCTCCTCGGCCGTGGGTTGTGCTGTGCCTATGGCAAGGCCGCGGAACACCTGACGCGAGTCAGTGGAGATAATAGGTGCATTGTAGTGCTGAGCTAAAGCCACGGCAAGTGCCGTCTTGCCCGAGCCAGTGGGACCTACTACTACGATGAGCGTACCTCGTTTAGTATTCGTCATCGTAGCCATCGTCGCCATCAAACTCGTTGTAGTCACTCATCATCTCTTCGAAAATAGATCCCGACTCCTCCGTAGCATCGGGGTCGTACTGGTCGGGCACGGGTGCGTGTTCGAATACTACGCGTGGGTACGTCAGGTCGTCCGAGGGGCGCTGCATATCTATCAACTCGAGGTAGTACGAGCGGTTGTTGAGCATGTCGAACGTATATATAAGGCGATCGTGGAAGTCGTTGTTAACCTCCATTAGTCGCACATTATCCATGCAACGAGGCACACCTGGTATATCATCGCCCATATCAATCTCCGAAAACTCCTCCACGGGACGCCACTCGGCATCAGATTTGAATATCGACACCATGCAATCGTCATAGCCCAATGCCCGGAGCAGAAAGCGGTGGAAATCGCCAAGTGTCATATCGGGATAGACCTCGAAGTCACGAACAAAGTGATCGCTCTCATCACTGAGCATGCGGTATTTAAAGACAATATTCATAATAAAAGTGGTTTACGCTTGTTTATACTCCCACAAAATTAATACATATATTTAAATATGCAGATGCGCCACCACAAAAATATTAACAATAGTTCAAAAAAGTTGTTTTTCTACCAAAAAGATATTATATTTGCAGAGCAATTACGAACGTATTCACGTGCCCCGAGTTTTGATAACGACGGGGAAAGTACGAAAATCAATATTAAAAATATGCAGGATTTAACAGCGTTGGAGGGTAAAACCATTCTCGAATTGCGCGAGATAGCACGAGTTTTGGGAATCACACCCTCGAATATGAAGAAGAAGGAGTTGCTTGACAAGATTGTTGCCGCCGCTACTGGTGCAGCCTCTGGCGAGCAGAGTGAGAAGGAGACGCAGACAGATACAGAGGCTCCAGCAAAACGAGGTCGTCGTCCAAGGATGATGAGTGTTAAGGTGGGTGGCAACGCACCATCAGCACTATCTGAAACTGTGACTACGCAAATAGATAATACGCCAGCAGAAGATGTAGAGGTGAGCGTTGATGCTCCAGTAGAGGAGATTCCAGTGCCGCAACCTAAGCGTCGTGGCCGTAGACCAAAGTGGATGTTGGAGGCTGAAGCTAAGGAGGTTGATGATAAAGAGCAAGAGCCCGAGGTAGTAACCGAAAATGAAGACGCGGAGGAGGATACATCCTATGATAACGAGGAGAATGACAACGTAGATGATGACGATGTTATTGATGGTGATGCTCTCTTTGAGGACTTCGATGATGATGATGATGACGAGGATGAGGATTACGATGAGTCAATCACCAAGGATGACTTCACAGCCGTTATAGAGGGTGAGGGCGTTTTAGAGGTTATGCCCGATGGCTTTGGCTTCTTGCGCTCGGCCGACTATAACTACCTCAATTCGCCAGACGACATCTATGTATCACCATCGCAGATTAAGCTCTTCGGCCTTAAGGCAGGTGATACCGTAAGTGGCACAATACGACCTCCGAAGGAGGGCGAGAAGTATTTCCCATTAGTACACGTCAACCTTATCAATGGTCTTAAGCCCGACTATATCCGCGATCGTCAGCAGTTCGAGTATCTCACGCCGTTGTTCCCATCGGAGAAGTTTAACCTATCGGCTGGTACTCATAATACAAAGTCTAACCGCATTATTGACCTCTTTGCCCCCATCGGCAAGGGTCAGCGTGCGCTTATCGTGGCGCAGCCCAAGACAGGTAAGACGATGCTCTTGCAGTCCATAGCCAACGCTATTGCCGACAACCATCCCGAGGTATATATGATCGTATTGCTTATCGACGAGCGACCCGAGGAGGTTACCGAGATGGCGCGCCACGTGAAGGCTGAGGTTGTAGCCTCGACTTTCGACGAGCA
Source organism: uncultured Alistipes sp. (assembly GCA_937895825.1). Taxonomy (GTDB): domain Bacteria; phylum Bacteroidota; class Bacteroidia; order Bacteroidales; family Rikenellaceae; genus Alistipes. Next base: position 2,845 of record CALBKP010000050.1, read on the forward strand.
AGCATCGCGCCATGTGAAGGTTGCGGAGATGGTTTTGGAGAAGGCTAAACGTATGGTGGAGTGTGGCCACGATGTGGTCATCTTCCTTGACTCTATCACACGTCTTGCACGTGCCTATAACTCAGTGCAACCAGCATCGGGCAAGGTGCTCTCTGGCGGTGTCGATGCCAATGCACTGCACAAGCCCAAACGTTTCTTTGGTGCAGCACGTAATACTGAGGAGAAGGGCTCGCTTAC
>CALBKP010000051.1 GCA_937895825.1 uncultured Alistipes sp.
TGTTCATCAACCGTGGTTCTATTACCGACCCTATCGACTTCGATGCTAAGTGGGAGTTCAAACCCTTGGCTAAGGCTGGCGATAAGGTGACGGCTGGTGCTTGGCTCGGTGAGGTTAAGGAGCAGTGGGTTATGCATAAGATTATGGTTCCCTTCGTAATGCAGGGTAACTATACGGTAAAGAGTGTTGTTAAGGCTGGCGAGTACAAGGTGACTGATACTATCGCTGTTGTTACCGATGTTGATGGCAACGAGTACAATATCACCATGGTTCAGAAGTGGCCAGTGAAGCAGGCGATCCGCTGTTTTACCGAGAAGCCACGTCCCTACCGCGTGATGGAGACAGGTGTTCGTGCTATTGATACATTCAACCCCTTGGCTGAGGGTGGTACAGGCTTTATTCCTGGCCCCTTTGGCGCAGGTAAGACGGTGCTTCAGCACGCCATCTCTAAGCAGGCTGAGGCTGATGTTATCATCATCGTTGCGTGTGGTGAGCGTGCTAACGAGGTTGTGGAGATCTTCGCTGAGTTCCCCGAGTTGGTTGACCCACGTACTGGCCACAAGCTTATGGAGCGTACTATCATCATCTGTAACACATCGAATATGCCCGTTGCTGCCCGTGAGGCATCTGTATATACTGGTATGACTATCGGTGAGTACTACCGTTCAATGGGCTTGAAGGTGTTGGTAATGGCTGACTCTACATCACGTTGGGCTCAGGCACTGCGAGAGATGTCTAACCGTTTGGAGGAGCTTCCTGGTCAGGACGCGTTCCCTATGGATCTCTCGGCTGTTATCTCTAACTTCTACTCGCGTGCGGGTCTCGTTAAGTTGAACAACGGCGCTACTGGTTCTGTAACATTCCTTGGTACTGTATCACCTGCGGGTGGTAACCTTAAGGAGCCTGTTACGGAGTCTACAAAGAAGGCTGCGCGTTGTTTCTACGCCCTTTCTCAGAGCCGTGCAGACTCGAAGCGTTATCCAGCTATTGATCCGCTGGATTCATACTCTAAGTATTTGGAGTACCCCGAGATTCGCGAGTATCTTGACGAGCATATCGAGAAGAACTGGGTTGATGCAGTATATGAGGGTAAGACCATCGTACAGCGCGGTAAGGAGGCTAACGATCAGATCAATATCCTCGGTGACGATGGTGTGCCCGTTGAGTACCATGAGCGTTTCTGGAAGAGCGAGTTGGTTGACTCTGTAATTTTGCAGCAGGATGCCTTCGACTCTATCGATGCTAACTGCCCTATCGAGCGTCAGCAGATGATGTATAATATGGTTTTGGATATTTGCCGTAAGTCATTCGACTTGGCTGACTTCGAGGAGTGCTCTAAGTTCTTCAAGGAACTTATCTACACCTTCCGTCAGATGAACTACTCGGAGTGGAAGTCGGAGCAGTTTGAGAAGTTCCGCGCCCAGATTGCCACTTTGGTAAATGATAAACTTGCAAAATAAGGAGGAGAAGTTATGACAACACGAGCTTTTCAGAAAGTATATACAAAGATTGATAACATCACCAAGGCTACCATCACGCTCCGTGCTACGGGCGTAGGTAACGATGAGCTTGCAACCGTTGGTGGTCGCTTGGCTCAGGTGGTAAAGATTATGGGCGAGAAGGTTACACTTCAGGTATTTGCTGGTACCGAGGGTCTTGCAACAGACTCTGAGGTGGTATTCCATGGCGAGCCCCCAGTATTGCGCGTATCGGATGCCTTGGCCGGTCGTTTCTTCAATGCCTACGGCGAGCCACTCGAGGGTGGTGAGCAGATCGAGGGTGAGGCACGCGAGATTGGTGGTCCTACCGTTAACCCATTCCGTCGTATCCAGCCTTCAGAGCTTATCGCAACAGGTATTGCGGGTATTGACCTTAACAACACCATCGTATCTGGTCAGAAGATTCCCTTCTTTGCCGATCCAGATCAGCCTTATAACGCCGTGATGGCTAATGTGGCTCTTCGTGCTAAGGCCGACAAGATTATCTTGGGTGGTATGGGTCTTACAAACGATGACTTCCTCTACTTTAAGCAGGTCTTCGAGAATGCTGGTGCGTTGGACCGTATCGTATCGTTCGTTAACACCACTGATAACCCTCCTGTTGAGCGATTGCTCGTTCCTGATATGGCACTTACTGCTGCCGAGTACTTTGCAGTAGATAAGGGCGAGAAGGTGTTGGTGCTTCTTACCGACATGACCCTTTATGCCGATGCTTTGGCTATCGTTTCGAACCGTATGGACCAGATTCCTTCGAAGGACTCTATGCCTGGCTCGTTGTATTCGGACTTGGCAAAGATCTACGAGAAGGCCGTGCAGTTGCCTAATGGTGGTTCTATCACCATCATCGCCGTAACAACACTTTCGGGTGGAGATATTACCCACGCTATTCCTGATAACACGGGTTATATCACTGAGGGTCAGCTCTTCTTGCGTAACGATACCGACACTGGTAAGGTTATCGTCGACCCATTCCGTTCGTTGTCACGTCTAAAGCAGCTCGTTATCGGCAAGAAGACACGCGAGGATCACCCTCAGGTGATGAATGCTTGCGTACGTTTGTATGCTGATGCTGCAAATGCTAAGACTAAGTTGGAGAACGGTTTCGACTTGTCGGATTATGACGAGCGTGCATTGAAGTTTGCTCACGACTACTCGGAGAAGTTGCTCTCGATCGACGTAAACATTGAGATCGAGCAGATGCTTGACACCGCTTGGACACTCTTTGCTAAGTACTTCTCTAAGGGTGAGGTTAGCATCAAGCAGGAGCTCTCAGATAAATATTGGAAAGCATAACAATAGCTTATGGCAATCAAATTTCAGTATAACAAGACCTCGCTCGGTGAGCTGAACAAGCAGCTCAAGATTCGAAAGAACGCCTTGCCTACTATTAAGAGTAAGGAGAGTGCGTTGCGTTCGGAGGTTAAACGTGCGAAGGACTCTGCACTGGCTTACCGTAAGGAGTTGG
>CALBKP010000052.1 GCA_937895825.1 uncultured Alistipes sp.
TTCGGCGACGACAACTACCGCTTCCACGACCACGACAAGCTGGCCCACTATGCCAACGCCGCAACTGATGTTGAGTACAACTTCCCCTTCGGTTTCAAGGAGGTTGAGGGCATCCACTCGCGTACGGACTTCGACCTCGGTCGCCATCAGGAGTTCTCGGGCAAGAAGATCCAGTATTTCGACCCCGAGCGTGGCGAGAGCTATGTTCCTTACGTTGTTGAGACCTCTATCGGCGTTGACCGTATGTTCTTACAGATTATGTCGGCAGCATACACCGAGGAGAAGTTGGAGAATGGCGAGGAGCGCGTAGTTCTTCGCATCCCTGCCCCGCTTGCTCCTACGAAGGTTGCCGTTATGCCCCTTGTTAAGAAGGATGGTCTACCAGAGGTTGCCCGCGAAATTATTGACATGCTTCGCTTCGACTACAATGTTGCCTACGACGAGAAGGACTCTATCGGCAAGCGTTATCGCCGTCAGGATGCCATTGGTACTCCGTTCTGCGTAACTGTTGACCACCAGACCCTTGAGGATCGCACCGTCACTGTCCGCCACCGCGACACTATGGAGCAGGAGCGTGTAGCTATTGACGATCTCTACGCATTGGTAGACAGCAAGGTTGCATTGCGTCACCTTCTTGCAAAGGTTAAGGCATAATGTCGCGCCTTATAGCCATAGACTACGGCACTAAGCGCACTGGGTTGGCCGTTACCGACCCCTTGGGCATTATAGCCTCGCCCTTGGAGACGGTCGATACCAAGCTGCTCGAGCGTTACTTGGCCGACTACTTTAAGCGTGAGGAGGTATCGACAATCGTCGTTGGTCACCCTCGCCAGATGAATGGCCAGCCGTCTGAGACTATGCGCTACATAGAGCCACTCATAGGCCGCCTACGCCACGCCTACCCTGATAAGCGCGTTGTTGCCTACGACGAGAGGTTCACCTCTGTGCTTGCACAACGCACGATCCGCGAGAGTGGCATCGGCAAGATGGCACGCAGAGATAAGAGCCTTGTGGATAAGGTCTCGGCCGCCATCATCTTGCAGGACTACATGGCCTCGACCACTGACTTTAAATAACGACAAAGATTACTAATTACTAATTACTAATTACCCACTACTAATTACTAATTAATAATTGATATGATTTACCCGATTGTAATATACGGTTCGCAGATTTTGCGTAACGAGTCGGAGGATATTACGCCCGACTACCCCGAGCTCAAGAAGCTCATCGACGATATGTGGACGACGTTGGCTGAGGCTGAGGGTGTAGGCCTTGCCGCACCACAGATAGGCAAGAACATCCGCCTCTTCATCGTCGATTGTACTCCCTGGGGCGAGGATGATCCCACGCTGGCAGACTACCGCAAGGTGTTCATCAACCCTGAAATCTACGAGGAGTCGGAGGAGACATCGCTCTTCGAGGAGGGTTGTTTGTCGCTTCCTGGCCTTCATGAAAACGTGCGTCGCCCTGTTGCTATCCGCATGCGCTACCTCGATGAGAACTTCGAGGAGCACGACGAGGAGTTCACCGGCAAGCCTGCGCGCGTCATCCAGCACGAGTACGACCACATCGAGGGTATGGTCTTTACCGACCACCTCACACCCTTGCGCCGCAACCTTATAAAGAATAAGCTTCAGAAGATGGCTCGCGGTTCGTACCGCGCAGCATATAAGACTAAGCGATAGCGCAAAATAGAACAATGATTACACTCCTCGGATGAGAGATATGCCAACATAGCCCTCCCATCCGAGGATTTTTATACACCACCCCTCCGCCTACAACAACCTCTATCACCGTTTTCGACCTTTTAGAGGATAAAAAAACTATTTTCATCGTAAATGTGGTTGAAATTTCCGAATATTATATTATATTTGTAATCGAAACGTGAAAACATTAATAACTTAAAATCGTAATAATATGAAAAAGTTTTTCCTATTGATCGTTGCATCGTTGTTCGTTACAGGTGCATTTGCACAGGATTGGTCTGTTGGTGGCCGTATCGGTTCAGGCTTCCAGGCTGTAGGTCAATATGGCTATAGCGCTGATAAGTATTTTGAGGCTCGCTTTGGTGCCAGCTGGGTTGATCATGACGTTACAGCAGACTTCACCGTTCTTCACAATTGGAATGTATGCACCATGGACTGGACTCCCAGCGCTGGTGAGTGGTTCTTCGATGCAGGTGTGGGTCTTAACGTCGGTGGCCTTAAGCACTATGCTTACGTAGGCGTTACAGGTATGGCACGTCTCGGCATCACCTTCAACGATGCTCCCGTAAGCCTCTCTCTCGACTATTCTCCCGTTATCGGCCCCGGGATTGTCTACGGTAAGGGCTATTCGCATGCCGGTTTCCGCGATATGGGATTTGCGAATGTTGGTATTACTTGTACCTACAACTTCTAATTTGTTGTGATAAGGGGTCATCTGCGACCTTTCAATCGTCAGCCCGAATGGGAAATACACCAAAGTATGTCCCATCCGGGCTTCCTCTTAATCGTGGCCACAGATAACCCTTTCTGACAACAAATATACACACCTACAACCATAATATACCCCACAAAGATGAAATACTCGCTTGTAATATTTGACCTTGATGGCACGCTGCTAAACACCATCGGCGACTTGGCAGCATCTGTCGACTATGTTATGCGCTCGCGCAACCTGCCCGAGCATACCGACGCGGAGTACCGCCAGATGGTTGGTGGCGGCATTAGACGCCTTGTTGAGCGTGCCCTACCTGCGGAGTTGGCCGCTGATGAGACATACGTCGATGAGTGCGTTTGGCAGTTCCGCCGCTACTATGTCGATAACATCGACCGACATACCGTGCCATACGAGGGTATGCCCGAACTACTCGCTAAGCTCCAGGCGTGCGGCATGAAGCTCGCCGTGGCATCGAATAAGTTCCAGCACGGCACCGACCGCCTGGTGGCTAAGTTCTTCTCCAATATTGACTTTGTGGCCGTGGAGGGCAATCGCGAGGGGGCCCCGCTAAAGCCCGACCCCGAGATTGTGAATAACATACTGCGTATCGCTGGCGTTGAGCACAACCGTGCCATTATGGTTGGCGACTCGGGTATCGACATACGCACGGCTGCAGCGGCTGGCATCGACTCCGTAGGTGTTGCCTGGGGGTTCCGTTTTGCCGAGGAGCTGTATGAGGCGGGAGCTACGTGCGTAGTTAGTACTATGGCCGAGCTTGAGGCCAAACTACTTTAAGCCCTGCAATACAATCGCACGGCATCGGCCGTGATACGCTCGTCGCTAAGGATTATCAGCCGCTCGACAACGTTGTGCAGTTCGCGGATATTTCCTGTCCAAGGACGCGAGGTGAGAAGCTCAACTGCGTCGCTATCAATGCTCTTAGTGTCGATGCTATGACGTGAGCATATCTCCTCTATAAAATGGTCGACAAGTAGGGCTATATCATCGCGCCGCTCGCGCAACGGTGGCACGTCTATCTCGATGACACTCAAGCGGTGATACAGATCCTCGCGAAAGTGGCCGAGCTCTATTTCGTGGCGTATATCCTTATTCGTTGCCGCCACAACGCGCACATCGACAGCAATATCTCTGTCGCCACCTACGCGCGTGATCTTATTCTCCTGTAACGCGCGCAACACCTTAGCCTGCGCCGAGAGCGACATATCGCCAATCTCGTCCATAAAGAGCGTGCCACCATCGGCCAATTCGAACTTACCCTTACGCTGCTTTACGGCCGAGGTAAACGACCCTTTCTCGTGACCAAAAAGCTCGCTCTCGATAAGCTCGGCGGGTATAGCGGCGCAGTTAACTTCGATAAACGGAGCTGCCGACCGCGCGCTCTTAAGGTGTAGCCAACGAGCCACAAGTTCCTTGCCCGTACCATTCTCACCAAGCACCAACACGCGGGCATCCGACGGTGCCACACGACGTATCATGCTACGCACATGCTCTATGGCCTCCGAGCGACCAATGATTGGCTGCGTGGCACAATTCGTGCGCTTGGATGAGTGGCGCACCACCTGTCGCGGAGCATCGACATCGCCAGTAGCATCATCCTGCAAGCTGCGTATCGTTGCAAGCAAGCGGTTCATATCTATCGGTGTAGTGAGATAGTCGATAGCCCCGAGGCGTAGTGCCTCGACAGCCGAGTCTATGTCAGGTTTGCGCGTAACGATGATAAGCGGAAGTCCTATGTCTGTCATCTCCATCTCGCCATCGACAATGGCAGCATCGAAGCCCTCCGAGCGGGACAGTTCCATGGCTGATGGTATGCTCTCGGCCTCGGCCGTCAAGAAGTTCTCGAACTGTAGACGCTCACGCAGCGAGTTAATCATGCTTTTCGAGTGCGAAAGAATTAAAATTTTAGTCATAGTTTGTATATGTGAATAATTTTTAGTTACTTTGTATGGTCAAATCGCAGCAAAGGGTATTCCCCCACTCAACCGAGTTGATACCCATGCTGGCTGTAACGGCTGTTAAAGATGCACCTATAAAAATAATTGTGCAAATGGTCGATGCAGAATGACCCAAACCCGATATGATAATGGACAATATGCATTATTTCAAGGGTACTCATCCACGAGTTTAACATCATTAACAATGAGAAAAAACTATAATTACACACGACGTAAGTTATACCTGCCGGAGTATGGCCGACACATCCACGAGATGGTCGATTCGTTGCTGGAGATAGAGGATAGGCAGGAGCGCACACGACAGGCTAAGGCCGTAATCGCTGTTATGGGTAACCTCAACACCACTCTGCGTGATACCGAGGATTTCAAACATAAACTTTGGGATCACCTATTCATCATGTCCGACTTCCAACTCGATGTCGACTCGCCATACGCACAACCTTCGCGCCAAGATTTGGCTGTAACTCCTCACAAACTACCCTATCCACAAACGCGCATAGCCTTCAAGCACTATGGCAAGTATGCTCAGAACTTCGTGCGCAGGATAGCTGCCGAGCAAAACTCACACCACACCACCTCGGAGATTGTCAACCTGGCACGATACCTACGCTCTAAGAGCTATGAGTTCAACAACGAGCACCCAAACAACGAGTCAATCATCCGTGACATCAACATCATGGCGGGTGGAAAGGTTGACATGGATCTTACGGCAGTAAGCACCATGCGTAGCGAGTATCGCCAGACTCCTATGCGTACACCAAAGCGCAATAAGCAGCAGCGCAGCAACAACAGTAACGGTCGCAAGGTGCAGAAGAGCCACAAAACTCCTCAACGACACAATGTACACAGATAGAACTACGTTATAAACAACATATAGTACCCGTAAGGGGTACACCATAAAATATACATAGTAAGAATGAAGAAATTGCTTTTCGCTGGCCTCGCGCTGGCAATGATGCTCAGCGCATGTAGTACAGAAAAGGTTGGTGAGCAGACTGTAATCGAGGGGCGATTTGTTGGCTCAAACGTAGACTCGGTATATCTCGAGCGCGTATCGGACAACTTTGTTGCACCCGAGCGCATCGCCTCGGCAGCACTCGCCGACAACGGAGCATTTAACTTCTCGTTCGCGATCGAGGAGGGCACATCACCACGTTTCTATAAGCTATCGTTTCCAGGCCATCACCGCCCCGTGACGCTTGTCGTTGCACCAGGTGATAACATTCACATCGAGTCGGCCGGCGACATATTCCTAAACTACGAGGTGAAGGGCTCGGAGGAGTCGGAACTTATCCGTGAGTTCAACCATGAGTATTTTGCTGCGGGTGACCGCTTAGCTCTCATCGCCGAGGGTCTGAGCAATACCTCAAAGGCATACCCCGAGCGTGAGGCCTACATAGCGGCACGCAACGCCATACAGGCACAGGTGCGCTTTGTGGGTACACATCAGAACAAACTCGCCGCCTTCTATGCCATGCGTCATAATGTTGCCGAGCAGTATATTCCACAGCTCGACGGCTATGGCATCACCTTGGCACACTATCGCTCGGTACTCGATGGTATCAGCCAGACATATCCCGACTCACCATATATCGCCATCATCGAGCGCGAGATTTCGGAGGCTGAGGCTCTTGCCGAGCTTAGCCAGCGCATAGAGCTAACATCGTACCCCGATATCGAGCTTGAGGATATGTACAAGACAAAGCATCGTCTGTCGGAGCTTGAGGGTAAGGTCATTATGCTCTACTTCTGGACTGCCGAGAGCGCACTGTGCAACAACATCAACGCTGAGCTTAAGGCCATATATGAGAAGTACCACGACCAGGGCTTCGAGGTATATCAGGTATCAGCCGACAGCGATATAGCTATGTGGATCGAGGCTGTACGCCAGCAACGTATACCTTGGATCTCGGTATTTGGAGGTAATAGCATCGACGTATTCTCGGTCTACAATGTTGGACAGCTGCCGCTGGCCTATCTCATCGACCGCGAGAGTAACATGAGTATCGCTCCAATCAATATGGAGGAGCTTGAGCGACAAATCAAGAAGTCACTTTAGGCCAGGATGATATACTTCGTATCGGACATACACCTTGGCGGCGGGACACATGCTGAGGCCGAGCGTACCGAGCAGGCATTCTGCCGCTGGCTCGACATGGTAGCAGATGATGCCACGGAAATATACCTTCTGGGCGATATCTTCGACTTCTGGTTCGAGTATCTGCGCGTTGTGCCACAGGGCTTTACACGCACACTTGGTCGATTGTCATTGCTCAGCGACCGCGGCATTAGAGTCGTCCTATACACTGGCAACCACGACATGTGGACGTACGACTACCTCTCGCGCGAGTGCGGCATCGAGATTGTCCGTAAGCCACAAGTAGCCACCATCAACGGCCAACAGATACACCTCGCCCACGGCGATAATATGAACATCAAGGGGCAACCGCTACTACGCGCCATGAACGCCACGTTCCGCTCAGGCACGGCACGCTGGCTCTTCCGCTGGCTCGTTCACCCCGACCTTGCCCTAAAGTTTGGCCACTGGTGGAGTAGCAAGTCGCGTAAGTCGCACGGTATGGAGCAGGTAACGGCCGACAGGCTCGAATATCTTATAGACTATGCCCGCAAGTACCACACAGCCCATCCCGACATCAAGACCTACATCTTCGGCCACATGCACCTCGCACACCGCACGACCGACAGCGATATCGACGTATTGTTTCTTAGCGACTGGTCACGTACGGAGGCTACGTATGCCACGATGAGCGAAGATAACACCTTAGAACTTAAAACTTTCAACATAGATGAAACAATATCTTGAGCTTCTCGATAAGATCTGCCGCGAGGGCGTTGTGCGCAACGACCGCACAGGTACCGGCACGAAGGGAATCTTCGGCTACCAGATGCGCTTCAACCTCGCGGAGGGCTTCCCGCTACTTACAACCAAGAAGATCTTTTTGAAGGGGGTGATCCACGAATTACTATGGTTCTTGCGTGGTGATACCAATATTAAATATCTGGTAGACAACGGTGTACATATTTGGGACAGTGATGCATATCGCTACTATAACGAGCTATGCGTGAAGCACGGCGTGCTGCCCGTCGACATGAATACGTTCCTCTCGGCCGCAGGCATCGACTCCCCCATCGAGGGCTATCGCTTTGGCGACCTAAACCACGTCTACGGCTACCAGTGGCGCAGCTGGCCCAAGCCCGACGGCGGCGCGATAGACCAGATTCGTAACGTCATTGAGAGCATAAAGAGTAACCCTAACTCACGTCGTCTGATAGTCTCGGCATGGAATGTTGCCGACGTTGAGCAGATGGCACTCCCCCCCTGCCACACGATGTTTCAGTTCTTCGTGGCCGAGGGTAAACTATCATGCCAGTTATACCAACGCAGCGGTGACACGTTTCTTGGCGTTCCTTTCAACATCGCATCGTATGCACTCCTAACAATGATGGTTGCGAAGGAGTGTGGCCTTGAGCCAGGCGAGTTTATCCACACACTTGGCGATGCTCACCTCTACCTCAACCATACGGAGCAGGCTGCAGAGCAACTTAGCCGCGAGCCACGCACGCTGCCTCGCATGCACCTAAATCCTGAGGTGAAGAGCATCTTCGACTACCGCTACGAGGATTTCACACTCGAAGGTTACAATCCACACCCTGCAATCAAAGCACCTCTATCATTCTAAAACTTCGAATCTATGGTAAGCATCATCGTTGCCATCGCACAAAATGGCACTATTGGAGATAAAAATGCGCTGCTGTGGCATATCAAGGAGGATATGCGCTTCTTCCGCACCACAACCTCAGGACACGC
>CALBKP010000053.1 GCA_937895825.1 uncultured Alistipes sp.
AACTCGTGACCTCTTCCTTACCAAGGAAGTGCTCTACCACTGAGCTACAACAGCATTAATAAACCCTACTCCTATGAAAGAGCCCACAAAAGTACACAAGTTTTTTGAATCTGCAAACTTTTTGAGATAAAAAGTGCTTTTTTTGTAGAAATTGGGTGATATAACCATAAAAAAAGCCCCCGAGCAAGATTAGCTCGGGGTGTGTGGTAATCGTTTGGTTGACTACTTCTTATTACCATCCTCTGGCTTAGAGTCCTTATTGCGACGGTCGTAGACAAAGCGGCGGATCTTCTTCGTGGGTGTCTTCTCGAACTCACCCTCGTTATCCACAACCTTCGTGATCTTAGAGAAGCGGTTGACCTTAGAGTTTACATACTCCAGCACCTCCTTCTTGATCTCTTCCATCTTAAGCGAGAGCTGCTCTTTGCCGACAGACATCTTGAACTTAAACTCGTCGTAGGCCTCCTCCAGCGCGGTGGTGTCGAAGTAAACGAGGGCGATGAGCTTGCCATCCTCCTCCGTAACGACCGACTCGGCAACGAAGCGGTTGCTGTTGAGCACCTCCTCGATATCCTCGGGGTAGATATTTTCGCCCGAAGGACCAACGATCATATTCTTCAAACGCCCCTTAATATAGATCCATCCGTCGTCGGTGATAGCTCCGAGGTCACCTGTGCGGAACCAGCCATCCTCGGTGAACACGGCACGTGTGGCCTCCTCGTTCTTATAGTAACCCTTCATGCAGCAGGGGGTCTTTACAACAATCTCGCCCTGACCCGTGTCGGGGTTAACGTCGTCGAGGCGTATTTGTACATCGGGGAGTGATGGGCCCGTAGAGCCTACGCGTACCATCTTACCCACAGCGCCTGCGATAAGTGGTGCTGTCTCCGTAAGGCCGTATCCGATGCCGTAGGGGAAGCCCGCCTCGAGCAAGAAACGCTCAGCCTCGGAGTCGAATTTCGAACCGCCAATAGCAAAGAGGCGCATGCGGCCGCCGAAGAGCTTCTTAAGCTGCTTGCCCGCAACCTTATGCAGAAGCTTGCGCGACCAATTCCAGCCGTAGAGCGTACGAAGCAGGGCGTTCTTCTGGAAGGTCGGGCGTACCTTGCCAGCATATACCTTCTCCATGATGAGTGGTACCGAGGCGATAACCGTAGGGCGTACCTGTGCCAACGCGGGCATAAGTGCCGATGCGGTAGGTGGACGATCCATATAATGAATATGTGCGCCGCGCGAGAAGGGGTATATCATGCCGAGCGTACACTCGTAAGTGTGCGACAGCGGTAGGATAGACAAGAGCACGTCCTCCTCGTTGTAGTCGAACAGCGGTGGAATGATAGAGAGTTGCATTGCGAGGGCATAGTGCGAGAGCATCACACCCTTGGGCTTCGATGTAGTTCCCGACGTGTAGATGATTGCCGCGATATCCTCAGGTTGTGGGATGCGCTTCTCGGCACGCTCGGTCACGCGTTGCGAGATGATGTTCAGTCCCTTTGTGCGGATAACGATGTTGAACTTCTCGACAGTCTCCTTCGAGAGCTTTGTGTAGAGTTTATCAGATACGAGTATCGCTTTTGCCTCCGAGTGGGCGATGATGAGGTCAAGCTCGTCGCTTGTGAAGTCGGGAAGAATGGGCACGGCAATCATGCCTGCTGTTGTCACTGCGAAGTACGACACGCCCCAGTTGGGCATGCTACTACTGAGGATTGCCACCTTGTCGCCAGCACCCACGCCAGCGTTGAGGAGCATATCCTGCACCTTCTCCACGCGCTCGCCAACCTCCTCGTACGACACATCCTCACCTCCAATCATTGAGAAAGCTATACGCTTGGAAAACTTTTCCACGCTATGCTTAACTACCTCATAAATAGTGGTAAACGTCATAATAATACTGTTTAGGTTAATGACTTGTTTGTGCAAATCGGGTGCAAGTTACCAATTATTTATCAAAATTTGTTAATTTTGCCACAAATATTTTTCAATGATTGCGCGAAATTTTATAATTAATGTAGCTCACGAGGTTGGTTTTGACCTCGTTGGAGTGGTACGTGTAGAACCTCTCGATGCTGAACGTAACAGGTTTAGAGAGTGGCTGTTACAAGGCCGTAATTCGACGCTTGACTACCTCGAACGTAACGTCGAAAAACGCTTTGATATGGGACTTTTGGTGCCTGGTGCACGAAGTGTGGTAGTTTGTGCTGTATCGTACCTCTCGCCCTTTAGTCGGGGATATGATGTGAACTCTCGCACGAAGATTGCATCGTATGCCCTGGCTCGTGACTATCATGTGACTATTAAGGATATGTTGCGTACCCTCGCTATGCGCCTTACGGAGTATGCGCCAGAGCTTAAGTATCGCGCCTTTACCGACTCTGCTCCTGTGGCAGAGAAGAGCCTTGCTGTGCGTGCTGGTCTTGGGTGGATCGGGCGTAACTCGCTCCTTGTTACACAGGAGCTTGGCTCTATGTTACACCTCGGCGAATTGGTTATAAACGAGGATGTTGACCAGTATGATGGTTCACGTGAGATGGTGGGGTGTGGCGAGTGTCGCCGCTGTGTGGAGGCGTGCCCTAATGGTGCAATTATGGAGGATAGAAGCATCGACACCAATCGTTGCATCTCGTGCCGCACCATCGAACGTGAGGGCTCTGGCGGGGATATCACGCTCGATGGTTGGATCTTTGGCTGCGATGCCTGTCAGTCGGTGTGTCCCTATAATCGCTGTGTGCCACTGCACTCAAACCCACACTTTGACCCTCTGTTTGATCCTACAAAGCTCAATGCTGAGCAGTGGTTCGCTATGACCGATGAGGAGTTTGCGACCATGGCTGGCTCAACGCCTATGCCGCGTGCGGGTCTTGAACGAATAAAGAGAAATATTGGTAAGTAGGGTGGCTTCTTTTGCTGTCGCGACAGATAAAATATGTCTATATTTCTATCGCTTGATGCGATATACTCTATGTGTCAAATAGTGTAATTTTGGAGTATAGGCGAACTGATTTTATTCAGTTTGCCATGTGTCTGATTATAACGATTTTGTGCGATTCACTCTTGTAATGTAAAATAATCGACCGAAAACTTCGTTTATCGGGCAAATATTATTATATTTGCGGATTAAAATCGACGAAATGTATGATGCAAGAGATGAATAGATTCAAACTGTGGAATAACATCACTGGATGGGCGGTATTTTTTATCGCTACCATCTCATATCTGATGACCATGGAGCCCACGACAAGTTTGTGGGATTGTAGCGAGTTTATCGCAACCTCGTACAAGTTAGAGGTGGGTCACCCCCCTGGAGCTCCGCTCTTTATGATGCTGGCGCGTCTGGCATCGCTCTTAGCACCCTCGCCTGAGAGTGTCCCCGTAATGATTAACGCTATGAACTGCGTAGCATCGGGCTTCTGTATATTGTTCCTCTTCTGGACAATCACGCACCTTGCACGCCGTATAACGTCCTATGGCGCAGGTGATAATGCTGTGGAGATGCCGCTCAGTCGCATGATATTGATCCTTGGAGCAGGTGCTGTGGGAGCGTTGTCGTATGCCTATACCGACACGTTCTGGTTCTCGGCCGTTGAGGGTGAAGTGTATGCTATGTCGTCGATGTTTACAGCCCTTGTGGTGTGGCTTATGCTTAAGTGGGAAGAGAATGCCGACAGGCCTACGGCTATGCGCTGGATAATCCTTATTGCCTATCTTATGGGCTTGTCTATCGGTGTACATATCCTTAACTTGCTGACCATTCCTGCGTTGGTGATGATATGGTTTTTCCGCCGCTATGAGTATCGCACGGTGTGGGATTACGTTCTAAAGATGGGTCTTGCACTTATCATGTCGCTCGTGATTCTCGGTACGATAAATGGCCTTATCATCCCCTATACTGTGGCTCTTGGTGCAGCGTTCGATACCTTTGCGGTAAATACGCTCGGCTTACCCGTAAATGTGGGAATGTTGGTGTTCTTGTTGTTGGTATTCGTGGGATTAGCCTTGTTGGTGCTCTTTACGCATCGCCGCGGCTACCGCGTGCTTAATGCCGTGGTGCTCTCGGCGACGGTTATCCTCATTGGCTTCTCGTCGTACGCCTCGGTTACAATACGTGCTACGGCAAACCCGCCCATGAACTCGAATAACCCCTCTACACCCCACATGTTGCTTAGCCTGCTCAACCGTGATCAGTATGGCAACCGCCCGCTTCTTTTTGGCCCATATTACTCGGCTAAGCCGCTGTCGATGGTGGTGTATAACGACGATTTCAACTCCGACGATGAGTATATCCCTACGGGCGACTACGAGTCGAAGAGCGTGATGTGGCTGAATCCTGAGACGGGAGAGTATGAAGAGCGTGAGTTTTTCAGCGGATATAGCTATCCGAGCGAGGCTAATCGCTTCATGCCACGTATGTGGTTCTACTCACGCAGCGAGAACTATGAGACCGACTGGATTGAGATGGAGAACAACCATCCCACGGTACTACGCGAGGCCGATGAGGTTGGTACATGGTACGAGCATACGGCGATGGAGGATATAAACTACTTCCTCGGCTACCAGATGGGCGATATGTTCTGGCGATACTTCATGTGGAACTTTGTGGGTCGTCAGGATGATGAGCAGCTCCAGGCCGACACCGAGAACCGTATCTACTTGCATGGTGGTTGGATCTCGGGTATTGATTTTATCGACGAGCTGTACGCAGGCCCGCAGAGTGCGTTGCCCTCGGATGTTAAGGATAATCCAGCGCATAACACCTACTTCTTCCTGCCGTTGCTATTGGGTCTACTCGGTCTTATTTATCAGTTAAATACCGACTGGCGTAACTTCTTCGTTGTCTTGCTACTGTTTGTGATGATGGGTATCGCGCTTGTCGTCTATTTTAACACTGCGCCCAACGAGCCACGTGAGCGTGACTACGTTTATGCAGGAGCCTTCTATGCCTTCTCTATCTGGCTCGGCCTTGGTGTTATGGCTATTGGCGATCTTCTTGATTCGTTGCTGTCGCTCTGTAAGTTATCGGGCAGAAAGGGCGCTTTGACAGTGTCGCTTGTGGCGGTGCTTATGAGCGTTAGCGTTCCTGTGGTGCTTGCCTCGGAGAACTGGGATGACCACGACCGCTCGGGTCGTTATATGGCGCGTGACATCGGCCGCAACTACCTGAATACCGTGCCTAAGAATGGTATCATCATCAACTTCGGCGATAACGACACCTTCCCGCTATGGTATTGCCAGGAGGTCGAGGGTGTTCGCCCAGATGTGAGAATTATGAATTCGTCGTATCTGGGTGGCGAGTGGTATATCGACGAGATGAAGCTCGCAGCCAACGAGGCTGATGGTGTGCCTTTTACCATCCCCTCGACGAAGTATAGCTTCGTGAACGACTGGGCTCTGATTGCCGATGTTATTGATGTGCTGGATACGGATCAGGCACGTAGACTACGCAGCGAGCGTCGTCGTATTGAACACAGCGAGGTCTATACCATTCGCTATGTCGATGCAGCGGATCGTCAGCAGAGTATCACGGGATATTATAGCGATCTTAGCTCTAAGATATCTGAGACGCAGGAGATTATTGCTAAGTATCAGCCATTTATTGAGAGCTGCATTGCCGCGGGCGATACCTCGTCGGAGGACTTTTATAATGCCTATGCGCAGTATGTTATGGCCTACGACCTGTTTGATGCTATCGTGGCGAACGAGAAGTTTATGGCTGATTACGACATTATGGAGGAGTATTGGACATTGAATGACCGTATATCAAATGCAAAACTCTATCTTAAGGATGCAATTCGCCTCTTTGTGTCGGACGATCCGATGACGCTTGTTATCAACGATGGCCGTATGCATCTGTTACCCGAGGGTGAGGTGTTGCCTCGCGATGAGCGTAAGGATGATTATATGATGGTCGGTCGTCTTAAGCCTAAGGTCGATAGCTTCTTTGATGGTGTTGATTCGGATTATATCCTCAGGGCATCGAGCTATGTAATACCAGTTGACCGTGAGGCGGCTATTGCCTCGGGTATCGTGTCGGAAAGCGATGCCGAGCGTATCGTCGACGAGGTGGTCATTAACCTCGATGGTAAGTCGGTGCTCACGAAGGACCACCTTATGATGCTCGACCTCTTCGCTCACTTCGATTGGAAGCGTCCGCTGTCATTCACGCAGGCTCACATTATGAAGGATTATGGCATTGTTGACTATGCCCGCTTCGACGGTTATAGCTATACGTTTGTGCCTATCTACACCCGCTATAAGAGTGGTACGGAGGTAGGTATCCTCGATGCCGACAAGCTCTACCCGATATTTATGGGTGAGCAGGGTGAGCAGGAGCCGTTGTACTATGGCAACCTCGCCGATGAGGATACACATGTCGACTATTTCTACCGCTTTAATACATCGGCAGCTCGCCTCAGGGAGAATTTTACGCGTGTGGCCACGGAGTATCTTCGTCGTGGCGATAGCGAGGATGTGGAGCGTGCCGAGGCATTGCTCGACAGAGGCTTGGAGGTGCTTCCTTCGACGAAGGTGGGGTATACACATAGCAATACGCAGCCCTATATTCGTGGCTACTACACAGTTGCTGGCTACTATCTATCGCATGCTACCGAAGAGCTGCTGGAGGCTATCGGCATGTTTAATACGTTGCTCGACATGAACGTTGAGGTGGAATACGAGGGTGATGACTTCCTCTACTTCTACAACCTCTCTGATAAGGCTGCCGAGCTTCAGTCTACGGCCATATATCGTGGCATCGACACCTCGGCTGTAGATAGTTTGTTGGTGCGTAGCGACGAGTACTTTGCACGTGCCGAGGAGTGTTACCGCAAGGGTGATATGCTTGCTGCCGACTATATCAAGCGTCGTGGCGAGTGGGTGCGTTATTACTTGCAATTCGCCACCTACGAGAACTTCTCGTTTGCCATCAGCGACCTGCTTTATAACGCTATGCTCGACATCATCGAGACACTTGACACGAGCCACATCATGGCGGGAAGCTTCGACTGGGTGGCCAATGGCGACACGGAGAGCCCGTTGGTCGACGAGCCCGTGATCTTCGATGATCTTGTCTACGACTATCTCAAGGCTGTCAAACGATTGACTCCATCGAGCGTCGACGACCCTCAGATGGCACTCATGGAGGGACACATATGCAACCTCTACGAGATATACAGCATGTTGCCGCAGACGCGCTACACGGGTGGCATCGATCAGCCTGCCTCATATATTGAGGATGCCGAGGAGTTCCTGTCGGATGATACGCAGTATGAGATACTTGAGATTTACGGTAAATTGAAATAAACGATAAAAATAGATAATAGAGATGGAAAAGATTGTTTTGTATAATACGCTCACACGTCGCAAGGAGACGTTCGAGCCTATCAACCCCGAGCATGTGGGTATGTATGTTTGTGGTCCCACTGTTTATGGCGATCCACACTTGGGACATGCACGTCCCGCAGTTACGTTTGACCTCTTGTTCCGCTACCTTCAGACTTTGGGTTATAAGGTGCGCTATGTGCGTAATATCACCGACGTAGGCCACCTTGAGCAGGATGCCGACGATGGCGAGGATAAGATTGCAAAGAAGGCGCGTTTGGAGCAGCTTGAGCCTATGGAGATTGCCCACTATTATACGGAGCGTTACCACGATGCCATGCGCGAGCTTGGCGTAAAGTCTCCCTCAATCGAGCCCCACGCCTCGGGACATATCATCGAGCAGATAGAGATGGTTAAGCGCATCCTCGATGCAGGTTATGCCTATGAGTCTAATGGCTCGATATATTTCGACGTTGAGAAGTATAACAAGGACTACCACTATGGTTGTCTATCGGGACGTAACCTCGACGATATAGTAACGAATACTCGTGAGCTCGATGGCCAGAGTGACAAGCACCACTCGTTCGACTTTGCCCTCTGGAAGAAGGCCTCGCCCGAGCATATCATGCGCTGGCCTTCTCCCTGGAGCGATGGCTTCCCTGGCTGGCATATGGAGTGCTCGGCGATGAGCACAAAGTACCTCGGTGAACAGTTCGATATCCACGGTGGAGGTATGGACCTCATGTTCCCACACCACGAGTGCGAGATTGCACAGTCAACGGCAGCTCTCGGTAAGGACTCGGCACGCTACTGGGTACATAACAATATGATCACGATCAATGGCCAGAAGATGGGTAAGTCGCTCGGTAACTTCATAACCCTGGAGCAGCTCTTCACCGGCTCGCACCCTATCCTCGAGCAGGCATACTCGCCCATGACCATCCGCTTCTTCGTGCTTCAGGCACACTACCGCTCGACGCTCGACTTCTCGAACGAGGCATTGCAGGCAGCAGAGAAGGGTCTGGATCGTCTGATGAAGGCTGTGGATACCCTCGCAAAGATTAAGCCTGCGGATAAGTCAACGTCGGATGTTGCGGAGCTCGAGCGTCGTTGCAAGGAGGCTATGGCTGATGATCTTAACTCGCCGATGGTTATCTCGGCACTCTTCGACTGGGTGCGTATCATCAATCAGGCAGCCGAGGGTCAGCAGTCGTTCACGGCAGAGGACCTCGATGCTCTCAAGGCTACGGTTAACTGCTACGTCTTCGATATTCTCGGTCTTCGTAACGAGAAGGCGGCTGAGGCTGGTGGTAAGGATATGGTGTCGCCACTTGTCGAGATGCTTCTTAATATGCGTATGGAGGCTAAGGCTGCGAAGGACTGGGCTACATCCGACAAGATTCGCGATAACCTCACTGCCATCGGTATCCGTGTGAAGGACAGAAAGGATGGTTTTGACTGGGAGATAGAGTAATGCTTCAGGTAGAACAAATCAGTGATTTGAAGGCTCGTGTGGCGAAGCTCTCTACATCGATAGATGTGGAGCAGCGCCGTATTGACCTTCAGAACGAGCAGGAGCGTACCGAAGAGCCTAACTTTTGGGACAACCCCGACGAGGCACGCAAGCAGCTTAAGAAAGTGGCAGACATTAAGGCTGTTATTGACGACTACGCAAGTGCCGAGCGCACTGTTGCCGACCTTGACCTTGTCCCCGATTTTGTGGCTGAGGGTGTCATTACCGAGGCTGAGGCTGAGGCGCAGTATCTCTTGGCGGTGGAGCTCGTCGAGAAGTTGGAACTTAAGCAGATGCTCTCGGGCAAGGAGGATAAACTTGGTGCCATTATGGACATCAACGCTGGTGCTGGAGGTACTGAGGCGCTCGACTGGGCGCAGATGCTTATGCGCATGTACACACGCTGGGGTGAGGCTCACGGCTACACCGTCAAGATTGCCAACTATCAGGCGGGTGACGAGGTGGGTGTGAAGTCCTGCACACTGGAGTTTGAGGGCGACTATGCTTATGGCTACCTGCGTAGCGAGAGTGGCGTACACCGCATGGTGCGCCTGTCACCATTTAATGCTAATAATAAGCGACAGACAACCTTTGCCTCGGTATTTATCTCGCCTGCCGTGGATGATACCATCGAGATAAATATCTCGCCTGCTGACTACGAGTGGGATACCTTCCGCTCGAGTGGTGCTGGAGGTCAGAATGTAAATAAGGTGGAGACGGCGGTGCGTCTGCGATATCACGGTAAGGATGCCGATACGGGTGAGCCAGTGGAGTTCCTCATCGAGAATATGGAGACGCGCTCGCAGCTTATGAACCGCGAGAATGCTATGCGTATCCTGCGTTCGAAGCTATATCAGAGGGAGTTGGACAAACGTATGGCTACGCAGCAGGCACTTGAGGCAACGAAGAAGCGTATAGAGTGGGGCTCGCAGATACGCAGCTATGTCTTTGACGACCGCCGCGTGAAGGATCATCGCACGGGCTATCAGACATCGAATGTCGATGCCGTGATGGATGGCGATTTAGATGGATTTATTAAGGAGTATTTGTTGCAGTATTGATGCATAGACGATTATACATAGTCCTCGTCTTGTTGATATTTGTGGCATGCTCGGGTCGTGCTGCTGGAGGTGGTGTCGTGCCTCAGGCAGAGCCAGAGGTGCTGGTGGGTGCCACGGATACGGCTACGTATATGCCGCAGTTGCGCGACCGTCGTGTAGCAGTGCTCGCCAACCATACTGCTATGTACTCCGAGAGTGATCATATTGTCGATATGATGCATCGTGAGGGTATCAATATCGTCGGCATCTTTGCCCCCGAGCACGGCTTCCGTGGCTCGGTGGAGGCGGGAGCAAAGGGGGAGAATGGGGTAGACCATAAGACGGGGATACCGATCCTCTCGCTATACAACGGCAATACGCAACGCCCCTCGGACGAGGTTATGCGCTCGTTCGATGTCCTTGTGGTAGATATGCAGGATGTGGGATTGCGATTCTACACATATTATATATCTATGCTACGTATGGTCGATGCGTGTGCCGACTACGGATGTGAGGTCATTGTGCTGGATAGACCCAACCCAAATGGTCACTACGTCGATGGCCCTACGTTGGATATGCGCTATAAGTCGGGTGTGGGGTGGTTGCCAATACCAGTTGTCCATGGTCTCACAATGGGTGAGATTGCCCGCATGGCCATAGGCGAGGGGTGGGCTAAGGCTGCGAAGCTCACGGTGGTACGGTGTAGAAATTACGACCATAGTACGCACTATGAGCTGCCCATAGCACCATCGCCAAACCTGCCTACGCAGCACTCCATATACCTCTACCCCTCGACTTGCCTATTCGAGGGAACGGTTGTGAGTTTAGGGCGTGGTACGGAGGCTCCGTTTGAGATGTATGGTCATCCCGAGATGGAGGGTCGCGATTTTAACTTTACGCCAGAGCCTAATGCTGGCTCGGCAAAGCCTCCACACAGCGGTAAGCTATGCTATGGCGTTGATCTTCGTGAGGTGGCCAGCGAGGATATATGGCGTGAGGGTGTGAATTTAGAGTATGTCATAGATGCCTACCAGGATTTGAATATGGGTGATAAATTCTTTACTCAGATGTTTGAGAAGCTTATCGGCGTGAGATATGTACGTGAGATGATTATGTCGGGTGCATCGGCCGAGGAGATTGAGGCTTGCTGGGCAGAGGATATTGCGGAGTTCAAAGAACTGAGGCGTAAATATTTGTTATACAAAGAGTAATAACTAAAACAAAAGATAAACATGGGATTTTTTGATCTATTTAAAAGAAAGAAGGTAGAGGAGCCTAAGGTTGAGGATACAAGAACTCCAGAGGAGGTTGAGGCTGCTGCTGTGCGCGAGGCTGCGGAGGCTCAGGCTGAGGCCGAGGCCGAGCGTAAGGAGTTGGAGGTAGGCCTTGAGAAGACCAAGGAGGGCTTCTTCGGTAAGCTTAAGCGTGCCATTGCTGGTCGAACGACGGTTGATGCCGATGTGCTTGACGATCTTGAGGAGGTGCTTATCACCTCGGATGTTGGTGTTGAAACCACGGTGAAGATTATCCGTGCCATCGAGGAGCGTGTTGCTCGCGATAAGTATATGAACACGGAGGAACTGCACGGTATCCTTCGCGACGAGATTGCCTCGCTTATGGAGGAGTCGCACCGCTCGACCGAGGACTTCGGTATCGAGGTTAAAGAGGGTATGCCCTATGTGCTTATGGTTGTGGGCGTTAATGGTGCTGGTAAGACAACGACTATCGGTAAGCTTGCTGCGCAGCTTACGAAGGCTGGCCGCAAGGTATATATCGGTGCTGCGGATACGTTCCGTGCAGCGGCCATTGATCAGCTCGGTGTATGGGCAGATCGTGCAGGTGCTACGATGGTACGCCAGGATATGGGCTCTGACCCTGCGTCGGTTGCCTATGACACGCTACGTTCGGCGGTAGCTAACGGTGCAGATGTGGTCTTGATCGACACAGCGGGCCGTCTGCACAATAAGGTGGGTCTTATGAAGGAGCTCACGAAGATTCGTAACGTGATGTCGAAGGTTATTCCCGATGCTCCACACGAGGTGATGCTCGTGTTGGATGGCTCTACGGGTCAGAACGCCTTTGAGCAGGCAAAGCAGTTTACCGAGGCTACGCAGGTGACCTCGCTCACTATCACCAAGCTCGACGGTACGGCCAAGGGTGGCGTGGTCATCGGCATCAGCGACAAGTTCCATATTCCGGTGCGTTACATCGGCATCGGCGAGGGTATCGACCAACTCAAGATGTTCGACCGCAAGGAGTTTGTGCGTGCATTGTTCGGAGAATCAAAGAAGTAGTTTAGGTGAAAAAGATTAACATCATAACCCTCGGTTGCTCGAAGAATACGGTTGATTCAGAGCACCTTGCCGCGCACCTTGCGGCTATGGGGTATAAGATAACCTTCGATAGCGACAGAGCGGATGCCGATGTCGTTGTCATCAACACTTGTGGCTTTATAGGTGATGCCAAGCAGGAGTCGATAGATACCATCCTCAGTGCAGCGCAGCTCAAGGAGGCGGGAAAGATCGAGGAGCTCTTCGTTGTGGGATGCCTCTCACAGCGTTATGCCGATGAGCTACGTCCCGAACTCCCGGAGGTTGATGACTTCTTCGGTGTTAACGACTGGGCGGGTATTGTCGAGCGCCTCGGTGCAAAATATCGTAAGGAGCAGGAGACCGACCGTCAGCTGTCGACACCGTCGCACTATGCCTACCTCAAAATCTCGGAGGGGTGTAACTGGATGTGTGGCTACTGTGCCATTCCACTTATCCGCGGCCGCCACCACTCGGTGCCTATGGAAGAACTCGTTACCGAGGCTGAGAAGTTGGCGATTAAGGGCGTTAAGGAGTTGATAGTCATTGCTCAGGATACGACATATTACGGCGTTGACCTCTACGGTGAGCGTAAGATTGCAGAGCTTCTTGAGCGTCTCTGCCGCATTGATGGCATAGAGTGGATACGTCTGCATTATGCCTATCCCACGGACTTCCCAGATGAGGTTATCGAGGTTATGGCTCGAGAAAAGAAGATATGTCGCTATCTCGACATCCCTTTCCAGCATATCTCGGATAACCAGCTTGCGGCGATGAAGCGTCGCCATACCAAGGCCGAGGCACTGGCACTTATCGAGAAGTTACGCAGGGCTATCCCCGATATTGCTCTACGTACCACGCTGCTCGTAGGCTATCCTGGAGAGACCGAAGAGGACTTCCAGGAGTTGATGGAGTTTGTGCGCGATACTAAGTTCGACCGTCTCGGCGTGTTCCCCTACTCGGAGGAGGAGGGCACCTACTCGGCATCGCGCCTTAAGGATGATGTACCAGAGGAGGTTAAGCATGATCGCGTAGATAGGATTATGAGCCTTCAGGAGCGTATATCGTTGGAGAATAATGCTCGTAGGATTGGTAGCCGTATGCGTGTTATTGTCGATCGCAAGGAGGGCGACTTCTACATTGGTCGCTCGGAGTACGACTCGCCAGAGGTGGATCAGGAGATTATCATTGATAGCGATGGTAAACGCCTATACCGCGGCCGTTTCTACGATGTGGAGATTGTCGATTGCGAGGATTACGATCTCTATGCCCGATTGACGAAGAAGTAGTTTGTTGGCCAAAAATTTTGATATTTGGCGAAAAATGTATATCTTTGGGCATTAATAGCAATTGCGTATAGCGAATATTGCCTGGATTATGGCCGATAAAGAGATCATCAAACGACTGCGTAGCGAGGTGGAGCGTCTTATTGAGGACCACCGCCGCGTATCGAAGGA
Source organism: uncultured Alistipes sp. (assembly GCA_937895825.1). Lineage (GTDB taxonomy): Bacteria > Bacteroidota > Bacteroidia > Bacteroidales > Rikenellaceae > Alistipes. The sequence continues at coordinate 13,634 of CALBKP010000053.1, forward strand.
GTGTCGCGAGCTCACGAAGGAGCGCGACAGGCTCTTGGGTGATAAGCGCCGTTTGGAGGAGGAGGTTAGAAGCCTTGATACACGTCTTAAGAGCGCGGAGCTCACGGACGTTATGCGTGGGGCTGATGGCAATGTGGAGCGTGCGCGTCAGCGTGTCAACAGTTTATTGCGGGAGGTTGACCGTTGTATAGCAGCAATAAAACACGAACAGGAAAATAATTAGCAACGATGGCAGACGCAAAGGTTAAGATAAGCATATCAATCGCAGGCCGAAGCTACCCGATGACCATCGATGCGGCAAATGAGGAGCTTTACCGCGTAGCGGCCAAGAGACTGAACGAGAAGATAACGGAGTACGCACGTATCCCGAAGTTTGATATTCAGGATCGTCTGGCTATGGCGGCACTACGATACTCGATACTCGCACTAACAACAGAGCAGAGTGCTGCACTTGGCGATGACGATGTTGAGGAGTTGCGTGCCATAGAGCAGATGATACGCCAATATGTCAAGGCCTAAGCGTTAGGCGCGATATTTGCCAATAAAAGAGGATGACACCCCTTTGGTAGAGTGTGTCGTAGGTTCTTTATATAAACATAGAGATCTATCCCGCATAGATTCCTTAAAAGCTTTGCGATCTGTACAATTTTTATTACATTGGGACAACTCTCGAGTAGTGTCACAAAACAAGGCCTCAACCCTTCGGGGTGTGTTGTGAAAGCGGCACCAGTGGACTGTTGCGTGCCTCGGAGCCCCACCTATGACTTATCGAAGGATTCGTCAAACAAGTTAAGGAGTCTCTGCGGTTTTTTTTTTTGAAACTATTTAAAACTTTTACTAACAATATAACAATACCAAATTCAGTATGGAATCTATTTGGATAATCGTCGGTGTTGTGGTTGGAGCTGTTGTGGGAGGCTTTGCTGCCTACTTCGCAGCTAAATCACGCGCAAAGGCCATTGTTGCAAAGGCAGAGGCCGACGGCGAAATGATAAAGAAGGAGAAGATGTTGCAGGCTAAGGAGAAGTTCATCCAGCTTAAGAGCGACCACGATCGCCAGGTGAATGAGCGTAACCAGAAGCTCCAGCAGAGTGAGCAGCGCGCCAAGCAGATGGAGTCAAACCTCCAGCACAAGGAGCGTGAGTTGGACAAGAAGTCGGCAGATTACGACAAGCGCAAGGAGCAGCTCGAGGCTCAGCTTCAGACCGTGGAGACACGTAAGGAGGAGCTTGCAGCAGTCATCAAGGAGCAGAACACACGACTCGAGCAGATCTCGGGCATGAGCTCTGAGGAGGCAAAGAACGTTCTTATCGAGAATATGAAGAACGAGGCTAAGGCTGATGCTCAGGCCTACATTACTGAGACCATCGAGGAGGCTAAGCTCTCGGCTACAAAGGAGGCTAAGCGTATCATCGTTACCTCTATCCAGCGCGTAGCCACTGAGACTGCTATCGAGAATGCTGTGACAGTGTTTAATATTGATAGCGATGAGGTTAAGGGCCGTATCATTGGTCGCGAGGGTCGTAATATCCGTGCATTGGAGGCTGCTACCGGTATCGAGATTATTGTAGATGATACACCAGAGGCTATTATCTTGAGCGGTTTCGATCCTGTTCGTCGCGAGATTGCGCGTTTGGCCTTGCACCAGCTTGTAACCGATGGTCGTATCCACCCAGCCCGTATCGAGGAGGTTGTGGCTAAGGTTAAGAAGCAGATTGAGGAGGAGATTGTTGAGGTTGGTAAACGTACTGCAATCGACTTGGGTATTCACGGTCTGCATCCCGAGTTGATTCGTCTTATTGGTAAGATGAAGTATCGTTCTTCGTATGGACAGAACTTGTTGCAGCATGCTCGCGAGACCGCAAACCTTGCAGGTATTATGGCATCGGAGTTGGGATTGCCGGTTAAGGCTGCACGTCGAGCAGGTCTGTTGCACGATATTGGTAAGGTGCCTGATGATGAGCCAGAGTTGCCACACGCAATTATTGGTATGAAGCTGGCAGAGAAGTATAAGGAGAAGCCAGATGTATGCAACGCCGTAGGAGCTCACCACGACGAGGTCGAGATGAATTCGATGATTGCTCCTATCATTCAGGTTTGTGATGCTATTTCAGGAGCTCGCCCGGGAGCACGTCGTGAGGTTGTAGAGTCTTACATCAAGCGTTTGAAGGAGATGGAGGATATTGCACTCTCATATCCTGGTGTGGTTAAGACTTACGCTATTCAGGCAGGTCGTGAGTTGCGCGTAATCGTTGGTGCTGATAAGCTCTCGGATCAGGAGTCAGAGTCATTGTCACACGACATAGCAAAGAAGATTCAGGACGAGATGACCTACCCAGGTCAGGTGAAGATCACCGTCATCCGTGAGACTCGCTCGGTAAGCTATGCGAAGTAACATATTGCAAAAAAGCATCAAACGTCTGCCCGAAAATCGAGCAGACGTTTTTTTTGCGACGAGCTTCTGTTGTATTATTTGAAAGTAAATTGTATATTTGTATCAACAACTAATCCATTATTTTCAAATATGAACCATATAACAAAAATACTCTTTACGGGTCTGCTTATGACTCTGTGTGCCTGCTCCTCGCCAGAGATGGAGCGAGACTTCCAAAATCCTCCCGAAGAGGTACAGACAGGTGTATATTGGTACTGGATTTCGGGTAATATCTCAAAGGAGGGTGTTATCGCCGACCTGCACGCAATGAAACAGGCGGGCATCAACCGAGCCTTCATCGGCGAT
>CALBKP010000054.1 GCA_937895825.1 uncultured Alistipes sp.
GCCGAGCCAAAGTGGTCGACCAGATGTGCTGCTCCGCGGCTGCCGATGCCTTGGATAAAGAGTAGGGCGAGATCCTCGAGTGTCATATATGGGTAAATATGTGCATTGCGGGCATCACCCGCAATGCACAATTGGGTATGTTATCCGCAGTGGAAGTATTTTTCGACGAGTGCCAACATTTGGGCGCGGTCATTGCCAATATCCTCGCGTAGCGTGCGGTCGTCGTACGAGCGTAGCAACTTAAGGATGCCATCAATCATTGCGGGACTAAATACACCGCGTGACTCGAAGATGCTGCGCTGACGCTCTAAACAATCTGCCGAGGCGGCACAGCTATCGGGCAACTGAGCCAATACCTTGAGTTTGTCGGCATTCTCCTTCTTGTGAATGTTGACGTTAACGTATGTACGCTCAGCAATGTCGATGGCGTTGTCGAGCTCGAAGCCGTAGCAACAAGCAACGACAAGGCCGGCAATAAGCTCATATACATCTGCTGAGCCATCGGGTGATCGCATCTCGACGGTCTGTTTCTGCGATGTGTCGTAGTGGTGAGCCTTCTCCAACGGGTTGGCAATCTGACACATGTCGCTCTTTGCCGTCCAGCCCAGAGGTACGCGCACGAGTACCGAGCGGTTACGATCGCCCCAGCATATGTTTGTTGGTGCCTCCTGGTGTGGCACAAGGCGGAAATATGATGTGGGGTTGGTGTTGCCAAAGGCCGTGATCGAGGGCGCGAGCTCCATCATGCCGGCTATGGCGCGGCGTGCTGTCGATGAGAGTACACCGTCCTCAAGCATCATATTCTTGCCATCCTTGACGATGCGCATGTGTATATGGAGACCCGAGCCTGCCTTTCCTGCCGTAATCTTTGGTGCAAATGTGATGTCGAAGCCATAGCGGTAGGCGAGGTTGCGGATTATCCACTTGGCGATGACGAGCTGGTCGGCAGCATCGGCAGCAGCCACGGGTAAGAACTCTATCTCGTTCTGCTCATAAACGCGACCGTCTATGGTGAAGTTACCTACCTCCGAGTGCCCATACTTAATCTGTCCACCTGCCTGAGCGATGTAGGCCATGCACTCGGTGCGGAACTCGTTGAACTTGGCGTATGGTGCCGACTCGTGGTAGCCCTTCTGGTCGGTTGCGGGGAATAGTCCCTCGTCGGGAGCTATGACGTAGTATTCCAACTCGCCCATAGCCTCGAAGTCCATTCCTGTCACCTCTCGGAAGGCGTTGAGTGCCTTGAGCAGCGTGTAGCGCGGAGCCGATGCCAACGGCTCGCCATCCTTGTTGAAGAACGAGCATAGCATCGTAATAGTTGGTATCTCGGCAAAGGGGTCGTGGAAGGCGGTGCTGAAACGTGGCACGACATATAGGTCGCTGCTTCCCGCCTCGATGAAGTTGAAGAGGCTCGAGCCGTCGACACGCTCGCCGCATGTAAGTATCGTATCGAGATACTCGGCATTGTTGATTACGAAGTTGAGGGTCTTAAGACGACCATCGCCCGCGGGGTACATAAAGTTAACCATGCGGATATCATTCTTCGTGATATACTCCACGATATCGGCCTTAGTAAATTCCTTTGCGGGCTTGCCCAAAAAGCTAACCAGCTTGTTGGGGTTAAGTGCTAACTCTCGATTCATACTTATAGAGTTTTTAATGTGAGATTTCAAGCAAAGTTACTGAAAATAGTTGGAAAGTGCAATACTCGGCAAAAATAACTCGGATGGATCAGCGTAACCTATTCCTTGTCAGCAGTTGGTAGATTTTGCCTATCTGAAAAGAAGAACCCCTCGGGATAGTACTAAACGTACAGCCCGAGGGGTCTTACTTTTTACATGGGTCGAAGATGACCCATTATCACAAGGAATTAATCCTCGTCGGTGTCGGTGTACTCCTTTAGGAGCTTCTCCTGAACATCGGCAGGCACCTGCTCGTAAGATGCGAACTGCATAGTGTAGGTTGCGGCACCCGAGGTCAACGATGACAACGATGTAGAGTAGCGGTACAACTCTGCAAGAGGCACGCGTGCGTTAAGACGGTCGAAGCCCTTGTCTGACTCCATACCCATAATCATCGCGCGGCGGTTCTGAAGGTCGCTCATAACAGCACCCATATACTCGCTTGGAGTGAGTACCTCTACGCTGTAGATAGGCTCCATAATCTTAGGACCTGCGTTGCGGAATGCCTCCTTGAATGCGTTACGGCCAGCAAGCTTAAACGAGAGCTCGTTTGAATCTACTGGGTGCATCTTACCGTAGTAGATGGTAACGCGGATATCGCGAGCGTAAGAACCTGTCAACGGACCCTCGTCCATCTTCTCCATGATACCCTTCAAGATTGCGGGCATGAAGCGAGCGTCGATAGCGCCACCAACGATAGAGTTGTAGTACTGAAGCTTACCGCCCCATGGAAGGTCGTACTCCTCCTTACCCTTAACGCTCACGGCGATCTCCTGGCCGTTAACCTTGTACTTAGTAGGCTCGGGCATGCCGTCGTAGTAAGGCTCGATAACCATGTGAACCTCACCAAACTGACCCGATCCACCAGACTGCTTCTTGTGGCGATAGTCGGCCTGAGCTACCTTAGTGATAGTCTCACGATATGGAATCTTAGGAGCGAAGTACTCGATCTCCATCTTATTCTCGGTCGAAAGGCGCTGCTTGAGGATGTTAAGGTGGTGCTCACCCTGACCCTGGATGATGGTCTGCTTGAGCTCCTTAGAGTACTCAACAAGGATTGTAGGATCCTCATACTTAGCGTCGTTCAAAAGCTTACCGAGCTTCTCCTCGTCGCTCTGCTCCTTAGCCTTGACAGCTGCGCGGTAGCGAGGCTCGGGGAATACGATAGGCTCAACGGTAACAGGTGCAGAGGGAGCTGCAAGGGTGTCGT
>CALBKP010000055.1 GCA_937895825.1 uncultured Alistipes sp.
ACCTACTGTATATACTGCAGCAGCCAAAGCATCGCTCTTCTTAGCTCCAAGCTTGTACAAGTAGAACTCGCCGGTAAAGCCTGATGCCTCCATCATAAGAACCTTGCAATCATCAAATGCTGAACGCACATACACCTTGTCCCACGCTGTTATACCAGCATCGCCCAAGTCCTTATACATAAAGCCGTCAACCTTACCCTCATACTTGAACTCGTAAGTGTCGATTCCTACCTGGAAGTAACCCTCAATAACCGAAGTCTCAGCCTCCAAATTATTGGTAACCGTCACCTCGCAAATATTGATATCTGCACCAGACGCAGTATGACGCCAAGTACTATAACTATTATTATCACTACTGTTTACAAGAATACCTCCGTTCTCAACAGAGTACACACCATCTGTAATGTACATTGCATTCTCCTCAGGTAGCTGAACAGTGATACGAGTCAACATCTCGCCCAAAACAGGATCTTTCTCACTCATATTGATATCCCAAACAGATGCAGTACGAGCCTGCGCACCAAATGAGATAATCTCATACTGGTATGTCATAGGCTGATTAGCATACTTGAAGCCCTCGACAGCACCTGTCCAGTTGATAGTATGTGCCTGACCCTCCTCAGATGCGAACTCACCTGTGATGGTCACTGTCCAGTCATCATTGAGCTTAAGAGTCAACTCGGCAGATGCCATAGCAACAGACTTTGAGCCATTGTAGAAATATGAATCTGCGAGACCGATTGTTCCATCCTCCGATGTATATGTGCCATCGCTGAGATTATCATTGTTAGGATTAACCTCATCGTACATATCGAACTCGTGATACTTGGTATCGTTCACAAAGAGGTTAACGATAAAGTTACCAGTATCATAGAACGAAGCCTTAACCTTCACGGGAACAAACTCCGTGGGCTCCTGAGGAACAAATGCCTTAGCATCCTGCTTAACAACCACCTCAAACTTCTGTGCACCATAAGCTACAACAATCTTTGTATCGCGAGCATCGCCATCATTTGCAGCAACCGTAAACGTCACCTTCTCTCCTGCAGTGAGACCCGTAACCCAATCTGCTGCACACTCAGCTGTAAGCTCAACACCCGTCTGGGCATTCTCCAGGGTGTAGGTGATCTCACCTGCGCCACCCTCGGCAGCGAACTCCAGCGTAGCCTCCGATGTAAGCGTCAAGACGGGCTCCTCAACAACGGGATCATCACCCTGCTTTGCAGCCTGCTTAACAACTACTTCAAAACTCTTGTCCGAGTATGTTACAACGATATTTGTCTCGCGAGCCTCACCCTCGTTAACAGCAACAGTAAAGGTAATCTTATCAGCAACAGTAAGGTTCTCAATCCATGCAGCCTCACAAGTAGCCTCAACCTCGGGCTTAGTGTCGATATCGGCCTCACGTGTAACCTCCACCATCTTAGCTGTATAGGTGATTACACCCTCGCCACCCTCGGCCGCAAACTCCATAGTAGCCTCCGATGTGAGTGTCAACTCCGGAGCGTACTCCTTATCAGGCTGAGGAGTAGGGTCCGTCGTGTCGTCAGAACATGCTGCAAATACCAAAGGCAAAGCGAGCAACAAATAGAATAAATTTCTGAGTTTCATAGAATTAGATATTAAGGTTTGAAATATTATGGTAATTAATTATCTCTGTAATCGTCTCTCGTAGATCATATAATTCCACTCCGCGCGGCAACAAAATCGCTCCACGCAACACTCTGCTCTGGGGTGATAAAACAGAACGCCAATGACAAAAATATATATTTTTTCTTAAAGTACAAAGATATAAAAGATTTTTTTACCTCTCCGCACATACTAACATTCCAACAATACACAAGCCGACAGCCCGACGCTTTTTGCATCGGGCTGTCGATAGGTTATATAGGCTACGCGAGGCAGCCGCTGTGCTTAGATTTAGACCTCGGGGATAGTCCTCGGTCTTGTTTAAGTCTCATTAAAACTTGATGACCTGCTTCGCTGAAGTATTGACAACCAAGCTGTGCTTGCCTCCAATCTCTGCTGCATAGCCACCGGCAAGGGGCGCACCCTGCACAGTACCGGTAATCTTATAGCCCAGATCATTACGGCAGTCAAACTCGAAAGTCTGCGTGCCATCGCCATTGTATGTTACGGTAATAGTGCCATCTGTCAAAGGAGCCATTATACCAGATACAGAGCCATCCTCGAGCTCAGCGTACCAACTGCCCGCCAAATAACCATCATCGATATAACCTGGCATAAAGGTATTGATACCACAGCTATCAGAAGCTGTAAACGTACCACGGTAGTCTACGCTTGTTGCAAAGTCGGCCAAGAGGTCAAGAACAAAGTATCTGCCACTGCCACTCTCGAAATCTTCATAGATAGAAACATACCAGTTATCTGTATCGTTGCTATAAAACTGGTCGTAGTACTCCGCATATATAGTCCAGCCCGAAACGTTGATCTCCATATCCTCGGTGAGCTCGCTACCTCCTGCGGCCTCAAAAGAGAGATCTCCCTCGTAAGTCACTGTATGCTTCGAGCCATCCTCCATAAGAAGCTCTGCCACAATTTTTCCATCCGTAACGGTAAGGGTGCTACCCTCATCATACATATACCACACTGTGTCCTGGCTGCCACCGGCATAGAAGCCGAAGCCATACTCCTCAGTAAAGGTTCCATCCGCATAGCTATTCGTGATATCAAAGGTATAAACGCCATTAGGCAGAGTAAGATTCTCGTTGAGCTCGTCAGAATATACATCGAAATAGTAGTATGTAGCACCTTCGACAGCCTGATTACCATCAACCTCTACATCAGAGAGTACGAAGTAATAGTTATGACGCGGACCCTCATAGTACTCACCGCCAAAGAACTGAGCCACGAACTCCACATCATCACTGGCGAAATTGAAGCCATCGACCTCACCACTCCAATCGAAGATGATATGGTGACCCTCGCTTGAGATAATATAACCGGCGATGTTCACGCTATTATCGTCGTTGTGAGCGACGGTAACCTCAGCATCGGCAAGCGGGCAAGAGGTGTCGTTGCCCAAGCTGAATATCGACCAAGAGCCGATAGAGCCGTCGGCATAGCTATATACGCCCTCCGAAAGGTAGTCATTGTTGGGGTTGATATTGTCGTACATATCGAGCTCGTGGTAGTACATATCGTCCATCCAGAGCTGGAGCATAAAGTTACCAGTAGAGAAGAGCTCGGCAGTAACCTTCACGGGCTCGAACGCTACAGGCTCGTCACCACCAACAGTCATATTCTCAACCTCGCCGCTATATGTTGCGTGGTGGATGTTACCCTCAGCATCGTAGAGCGTGATATCGAAATCGTAGACATCGCCCTCGACTGCCACCTTAACAACAATATCCTCAGCCATAATCTCATCGGCCGTAAATACTGCGCAGAAGTCGATGATTACGTTCTCGGCCTCGAGGCTATACTCGCCAGCCTGAAGAGTCATATCGCCCTCCTGGCCAACAAGCCAAATCGCAAAGTCAGCACCATTCTCACCCTCGACACCCGAGAATGCGATGGGGAAGTCGTAGGGATAGAGCGTGTAGCCAACATCCTCGGCACTCATACGCTCGGCCGAAACCAACTCATACTCGAAGGTTGTGGGTTGGGGCTCGGGCTTCTCCTCCTTAGCTGCCTGCTTAACAGCAACCTCAAAGCTCTTGTCCGAGTATGTCACAACGATCTTTGTCTCGCGAGCCTCACCCTCGTTAACCGCAACGTCAAAAGTGATATTTTCTGCAACAGTAAGGTTCTCAACCCACGCTACCTCGCACGTAGCCTCGACCTCAGGCTCGGGGGCAGGTGATGTGCGAGTTACCTCCTCCATCTTAGCGGTATAGGTAATAACACCCTGGCCACCCTCGGCTGCAAACTCCATAGTAGCCTCCGAAGTAAGTATCAAAACGGCCTTCTTCTCTACATTCTGCTCAGGAGTGTCAGGCTCACATGCCGCAAACACCAAAGGCAAAGCGAGCAATAAATAGAATAAGTTTCTAATTCTCATAGTCATACAATTTTAATTAGTAATATGGTTCTATATTTATTCAGGCACTTTTAAGTTTCTTACCACAAAACTAAATATTTTTATCCAAATTTCCAAGTTTTTAAGCTCTTTTTTTACATACTATATATCAGCCGGAGCCTCATAAACTTCCACCTCACCCTCGAACGTCACGAGGTGCTTAGCCTCGCCAAACCACACTTCAGCACTTACGCCATGCTCGTCGACCGTGACCGTTGCCTGCGTGGGGTACTCCATAGCCGCATAGCCCGTTCCCTCGGCGTTCCAGACGTAATATTTCGTGTAGTAGGCACTTACGGTTCCCGTGGCAAGCGTATCGCGCTCATCCCACTCGTAACGGCCATAGGGCAACTTAAGTTCGTCGACACACTCCGTATATAAGTCGAAGCAGTAGTAGGTGCCACTCACCTGCTCAAAGCCATACTCATCGAGCCCCTTATCGCTAAGATAGAGGTAGAAGTTATCGGCCATACCTGGCGTGAACTTATCACCATAGTAGACAGCATAGGCCTTCGTCGCCACCATCTCGCGGTCCTCCATCGGGCGTGGCACCACGTTGGCGACGAGGTGCTCACCGGCAAACGTTACAATGTGCGTCTCACCCTCGATAACAACCGTCAGCGTCGTGAGCTCATCGGTGACAACAAGCACTCCCGACTCGAACTGCAGTTTCTTCACCACCTCCGTGTCGTTCGTTATGACATACTCCGAGTAATCGGCCGAGAAGGTCCACTCCGCAAAGCTATCCTCGGGATCGTAGCGATACTCGCCCACGGGCAGCTGCATATACTCCTGCCACTGGCCCTCCCACCGTGGCGCATAGAGATCCAAACGGTAGTAGGTGGAGTTGGGCTGCACGTAGCCATTGGCGTCGAAGCCGTTGTCTGACATAGATATAAAGTAGTTATCCGCGCCCGGGCTATACTGATCGCCATAGTATGCACCACTCGAATGGTACGCCTCGAAGTGGATAGCCTCAGGGTTATCGGGGGTGGGATTCTCTGGTTTTTCCGGATTCTCGGGGTCAGGAGCATCAGGCTCTTCGGGAATATTCACGGGTGGGTTTTGCTCATCCACCTCACACGAAGCATGTATGAGCGACAAGGCTGCAAATAGATAGAATAGGCGGTTAATTCTCATTATCTCTCTCGTTTTATAGTGACTACTACCACAAAGCTACGAATTTTTATTTATAATTACAACTTTCTACATAATCCCACCGACCATATAGGCATAAAAAAGTGGGGGTCACCACATCCGAAAAGCTCACAGCTACGTTACCTCAAAGCGGGCTCCCTCTGGCTCGGGTATATCGGGTTCATACGTGGGTTCATCAGTTCAAAGTGACGAGCTTTCGCGATAAATACAACCACCCACACATTACATTTATAAAGTTATCATAAATTAGGTTCGCTTTATTTTTAGAAGTATTTTAAGGCTCTTACTATTACAGATAAAAGTAGTAGTCGCCAAGCGAGTAAAGCACACGGTCATTCTCGGGCAAAAAAACGATTGAGGGTGACCAATACATAATTTGGTCACCCTCACCCACTTATCAATTAAGATCTATTTATTAGATATCATACTCTGGCAACACGCCCGTCCACTTGAAGCCGTGGAGTTGCTCCGTACCATTATCTGGAATCCAATACGCCTCAATGGTCGTTTGACCATCAACGGTAGAGACTGTAGCCTCGGCTGACTTAACTTTGCACGCGTTATTGCTGTAATAAAGATGCATACAGTAACTAAGATTTATGGTGCCATCCACGCTGCTATAGAAGCCGTCGGTAAGCACACCATCCTCCAAACCTGTAAACTCAAACTTAAACTGGTCACAAGAATCATCCTCATTCTTGGCAGTCTTGAAGGTATAATCAGCAGCCGTAGAGCCATTAGACCAAGAGCATACGCACTCAACAATAGGCCACATAGTAGCATTCTGAGAAGTATTACCACCCTCATCGTCGTTGCCGGCACACTTGATAGTACCTGCGATTTCATAGTCTGCATCATCGTAGCACTCGAAGGTAAAGGTGTATGCGCCATCCTCGGCAATCTCAATATCAACGGTACCAACATATATAGGAGCCATATCACCGGTGTCGAAATTCACGTACCAACATCCGTAGTAATCATCGTCATAGTCACTATAGTAGCCATGGTAACCCGTGTACGGCTCTTCCCAATCGTTAATATCGTAAGTACCAGCAATGTTTGCAGCCGTTGTAGGCACTAATATATCGAACATCATATATACACCTGACTCATTCGCTGCATCCTCGTATATGTATACCAGGTAGTTATTGCAACCCCAAACATAATCATCGCCAAGGTTGACAAGCTCTACCGTAGCACCTGTAATATTTACCTCAACATCATCAGTAAGTGTAGAGATAACCTCTTCATCGCCACCTAAATTCTCTGTATAGTCTACAATAACAGGATTCAAGCCTTCGCAAACGAGCTTATAAGGCTCTCCTCCGATAACAACCTCGGCAACAAAGCCATCCGCACTAACAGTAAGTGTACCCTCTGTAATCGCCTCATCAACTTCCCAATCACCAGTGTAATGGGCGGCCGATGCTACAACACCAACCTCGGTGGAATACTCCGCTGCAAGCGTATAAGTACCATAGGGAACAGATATGCCATTTGTCTTATCTATGCACTCAGTGTAGGTGTCAAACTTATAGTAATGACCATCTTCATACTCCCAGCCATCTTCTGTCAAACCTTTATCGCCAAGGATGATAATGAAGTTATCTGCCTCTCCCGGAGTGTAGAAATCACCATAATAGTATAGCATAGTGTGCGACAACTCTACTACAGTACCATCAAAGGGTTTCTCTGAGCCGTTCTTAAGGGTCATAGCGCCCTCGTAGGTAACCGTGTGCTCAACACCCTGAATGGTAACCGTGAGGGTCATACCAGTCTCGGTAACAATGAGCTTGCCGGCCTCATAAGATGCAGGAATATATTCACCATCCTCGGTGATGACCATGTGACGAGAGAAATCATGTGAGAATGTGCCTGCTGTCTCGCCATTCTCGAGATCAAGGCTATACTCACCTACGGGAATAGTCATAGTCTCGCACCACTCACCCTGGTATGCCTCAACATAGAGGTCTACAAAGTAGCACTCCGAGCCATAAGGAAGCTCACCATCCTCGTCAAAAGCCTTGTTTGCAAGGCTGAAGCAGTAGTTATCGACGCTAAGGCCTGCCTCTGCACCACCATCATAGAAGCCACCGAGTGCCACTGCCTCGAACTTAACACTCTCAGGAGCGCTCTTGGCATTCTGCATAACGGCAACCTCGAACGACTCAGTGTCGTACTTCACCGTAATCTTAGCATCGCGAGCCTCACCCTCATTAGCTGCAACGGCAAAGGTAATCTTCTCGCCAACAGTGATGTCTGTAACCCACTCAGCAACGCACTCAGCCGTGAGCGTCACACCCTCCTTGGCGTTCTCAAGGGTGTAGCTGATCTCACCTACACCACCCTCGGCCGCAAACTGCATGATAGCATTTGAGGTGATAGTCAAGACGGGATCCTTTACCACGGGTTTAGGATCAGTATCATCCTCGGTACAAGCTGCAAATACCAAAGGTAATGCGAGCAACAAATAGAATAAATTTCTAAGTTTCATAATATTAATAGTTATTTGTGAACATATATTAGCATATACAACTATGCATAAAAATTCTATTTCATTACAAAATTATAAATTTTTATTCAATTGCAAAATGATTTTATTGCTAATAATCTAAAAAATTATCTCGACGCAGCATTACATCTCCTCCATCGAGCCACTCCAGCTACCCGAGATGGTATTACCTTTATCGTCAAGCATAGCAAACTCCACACTTGCCGTACCATCGGCGCGACACTCTACCTTAAGTTCTCCACCAACGAAGGGTGCCATAGTTACGCCATCGTCCGTATAATACCACGAGCCATTCATATAACCCAAGTTGCCATCCACAGCGATATAACCAGGCAGGAAGCTATACTCCGATGACTCATCGCCACAGTCAAACACACCGCTAAACAACGCCTCGTCAGCCGTCGAGGTCATTACGTCTAACTGAACGAAGTCGCCGACATACTCATTAGGCCAGATGGCAAAGGTGTAGTTATTGATACCCGTAGCGTAGTAGTCGCCATAGGCACAGTAGATTAGCATATGGTCGCTGAGATTTACGGTATAATCCTCCGTGAGTGTCGAGAACTTACCATCGGGAATCTCAATATCATCATCGCCGCTATCATCACCGCCGCCACCGACATCCTCGCCCGTGGCCGAACGCATATCTGCTACATCGGCCTTACCATTGAACGTAACCGTGTGCTGCTTGCCATTGATCGTAACCTTGAGCACCGACTGCGTAGCTGTCACCACAAGCTCTCCCTCCTCAAACTGATACTCCTCGACAAACTGACACTCAGCATCCGAGCGCGTAAACTTAGAGTATGCCACCGAGAATGTACCCTCGGCAAAACTATTCTCCTTATCGAGACGATACGTACCCTCGGGCAGAGGTAATGTCGCCACCTGCTCACCACTGTAATAGTCGCTATATAGGTCGAGCGTGTAGTACACAGCCTCGGCAAGAGCATAGCCATTGTCATCGAAGCCCTTATCCGACAGGTGGATAAAGTAGTTACCCACACCAGGGTTATAGTAGTCGCCATAATACTCACCTCCGAAGTATGCAGCATCAAGCTGAATACCCTCCACGGGTTCTTCGGGAGTATCAGGCTCTTCGGGCTGTCTTGGAGTGTCAGGCTTATCATTGGGCACAATATCATCACCACCACTCTCACACGCAACGAACATAAATACCGCTGCCACCAACATAAATATACACCTATATTTCCACTTATATTTCATGCCAATCACTATTTTATACGGTTATACGTTTTAACTCATTGCCCAGTTATAATTCCGCGCGTAATCTCGCGACGCATAACAAGCAGATAGTGCGACTGCTCGGGACGATGCACAAGGCACAACACCAACGTTGCACACCACTTAATAGCCTCACCAACATACAGTCTCATACGTCTACCACGAAGTTCGGCACGTCGTAGCTGGCTCACACCCGTATTAAAACATAGGCGCGTGAAATACTCCTTAGTGAGCTTCTCCTCGGGTATTATGTGGTACATCACAGCACGTGGCACATAATAAGGGTCGATACCCTCCTTGGCCATGCGCTCAAATAGGTCGCTCTCCTCACCACCGATAAGCCTCTTACCCGTACGTCCCAGCGAAGTGTCGAATACACCCACGCGGTCGAGAGCCTCGCGACGAACAGCCATATTGCCACCGCCAGGGATTTTGCCCTTGGGAAATAGCCTCACCCTCGGGCCGAAGTCCATAGGATTGGCGATAGGTTGCTCCGTGTAGCGCGACATCCACGATGGTCGTCCTGTGGGGTACTCGGCGATGATACACCCACCTGCCACCATAGCCTCCTTGCGGCTATCGAATAGGTCGACGTATGCCTCCAAAAACCCCTCGACGATACGTTCATCATCATCTATAAAGGCGATAATTTCGCCGCGCGATGCCCTGATACCAGCATTGCGGGCAGCTGAGAGCCCCTGTTCGGGCTCGAAAACATAGCGAAAGTTCTGGGTTGCATGGTCACGCACAAAGGCCTCGATACGCTCACGCGTAGAGTCCGAGGAGTTATTATCCACTACGACACACTCCCACCTCTGCGAATCGAAACTCTGCCCCACAACAGACTCGAGCGTTGTCATCAACTGCTCGGCGCGATTATACGTAGCTATGACCAATGATATGCGTATCATATAGCAAAGGTACATATTTTTTCAGATATTTACTCTCTTTTGCGAAATTTTACGAGCGATAATGAGGTGTCATCATTCAAAAAAAGCGCGGGCTGCCTGACAATCAAGCAGCCCGCAACATAACAATCGTACCTTAATATGTATTACATAGCAACACCATCAAGATTGATAGCAAAGCTGAGGTAGCCACTCATAGTGCTGGTCATACCAACAAGCGTGCGGCCATCCTCCGATACGCCAACCATAATGATACCCTCCTGGATATACTCCGTAAGATCCATACCGTGCTTCTCCTTAAGCCAGTCAACAAGGGTATAAGATGTCTCACGGTCAACGGCCGTCTCGATAACAAATGCCGTAGTACCGTAGCCATAAGGAACATCGTTAATGAAAGCAATACCATCGTCGGTCATAGCCGTAACCGAGCCTACGCTAAACGAGGAAAACCATATCATCTCCTGAGTCTGGAGGTCGAAGGCAGCAGCAGGCCCAAGATCAGTAACATAGTCGGCACCCTTGCCTATTGCGTAACGACCCGATGGAGAGAGCAGCGTAGCACCCACACTACCGAAAGCCTCGATGGGAGCGCGATTCTCGTCGGTCTGCAAGTAGATATACTCCCACTCTGCATACTCGTCTGCCCACATAACACCAAACATACCGAGGCCCGACTGCTCGATACCAATGATACGGTGGTCGGGAGCTACGGCAGTGGTCTGTGTAGCAGCACGATACTGTTGATATAGGTCATCCGACTGAAGGATTGTCACGCGATCGTTAACAATATCATAAGCAAAAGGCACAACAAGACCGAAACGCGACGTATAGTAGGTATTCTCCACGTAGTCATAGTACCAACCCACTGCAAACTCGCCATCGGGCGTTACTCCTGTAAGTGCGCTACAATAGAGGTTACCGGGCAGGTCACCGAGCTCCACATCGAAGTACTCGCCATCCTTGTAATAGATAGCCGTACCGCCATCGTCGGCACTGCGGTAACGCGAACCTACTGCAAGACCATTATCCGCCACGTCGTAAAACTCCATATTCTGAATCTCGGTAAGACGGTCGTTCTGAAGGTCGATGATGATTGTATTCTTGTCGAAGCCACCGACAGCCCAACGTCCGTTATTCGACAATGCTGTCACGGGGGCAAAAGAGTACCACTCGCGATACTGGGGAGCTACAAGAGCAGGGGTGGTGACGGTCATAACCGCAGCCTCCGAGCTGAGATACTGAGTCTCGTCGGCCGAGATAGCCTTAACCGACACGGTGTAATCGGTAGAGTAGTCGAGCTCGGTAAAGCGATATACCGTATCCTCGGTACGCTGTGCCTCGCCACCGTTGAGCGATACCTCGTAGCTGATAGCGAAATCGACGCTCTCCCACGTTACAATGATTGTATTCTGCTGCACATTGCAGTTTAAAACAGGCGTTGCAAGGCGATTCTCCTTATTCTTACCGCCCTCCTCTGTGCCATTCTCGCAGCCAACAAATGCCACGAGGGCAACAGCTGCAACAAGTAGTCTAAAAATGTTTTTCATAATATTTGAATGTTTTGTCCTTTATTCTGTGCCATCGAGTTATCCCCATCAAGTTTATAGCCTACAACAGAGAAACACCCTAATAATTAGAGCGGTGCAAAGGTAGTTAAAAAAATATATTTTGCAAATCGCAGCTCGCCATTCTCAAAATTATCACTATTTTCCTGCATATATATTCATTATTCCGCTCACTATGCAAAGATGAGGGCCACCTCCGAATAGAGGCGGCCCAAACTATTTAGCACTTTCAGACACTAATCGTAATTCCTAAGCAACTACGTTTGACGAAGTACCCGAATACTTAACGCCGTCGATTGTCATCGAGACGGTAACGTAGTACGAGTAATCAATCGTTATGGTGCCCTCTGCCATTGTTGCAGCCTCACCATTCACCGTGATATCCGTAGCATAGAACACGCCATCGGTGTCGTTAATATAGTAAGTACCAGCCGACAAGCCATACTTACCACCGAGCTGCGCCGTAACCGTGTTACCTGCCGCGTCGGTCATAGTCAAGGTCTTAGTACCTGTGTTAAGCGATGCGGTGAAGGTCCAAGGGTCGAATGCCGAAGGCTGGTCGGGATCGGGTGTTGGATCGGGATCGGGTGTTGGATCGGGATCTGGAGTTGGATCTGGATCGGGCGTAGGCTCTGTGCCCTGCTCGCCGATAGTACCAACATACTTGAACGTCATCTCAGCGTCGTTAACCATAGCCTTGATATTGATAGTGTAGGTGTTACCCTCAACCGCAACCTCGCAAGTACCGGTCATCACTTGATTGTTCGCATACTGGATGCCATCAACGCGGAGCGACTTATTCACAAATGAGAAGTTACCGCTGCTGATATATGATGGAGAGCTTACCCAGCTATAAGTGCGAGCATTGATCGCCGAAGAATTAGAGTCCGTGTTATCCAACACGAGTCTGAGTTGGTTGTCGCCGCTATCGTCCGACAGAGTAAACTGGTAGTAATACGAAAGAGCTGTACCCTCCGACATAGAAGTAAAGGTGATAACATCGTGAGTACCAGCACCTCCATTGTCGTTAAGTTTACCCTTATACTCAATCATATATACCATACCGTCGCGTCCGTTGAGCGTGAGCTGGATATCGTACTCATCGCCCTCGGCCGAAACAACAGCCTTACCAGCGTCAACAGCAGTAAGCACACCATCTACGCTGAACGTGCGAGTTGTAAAGTACTTAGTATCATCGGTATAGCCGAATACCGTTGTCGACACCCAGTTATACTCACCCTCCTCGAGCGACTCCTTTGAGGCGAACTGAGCGGGGAAATGTACGTCGATAGAGAAGCCCTCGCCAACAACCATATACTTATTACCGTAGCTTGACGCATTACCCCAGAGCCACTTGTCGGCCGTGTGCGTTGCCTCGAACGCGCCAGGAGTCTGGCTGCCACCATCATCTACCGAGAGGTCACCTTCAAATACTACACGGTGCTTTGAGCCGTCCTCAAACTCGATGGTGGCTTCAACCATACCATCGCTGATGATGAGGTTAGCATCCTTGTACATCTTAAAACCTCCCTCCGGAACTCCGTTAACCATCTTATAGAGGAACGAGAGCTCATCTAAGATAGTATTGGGAGTAGCATTTGATCCGAGGCTATAAATGCCATTGGGAAGCACTCCATTACCCTTAGACGATGGTATGATTGCGAAAGCGTAATATGTACCGCCGTCAACACCCCAGCCGTTATCACCCCAGCCATTGTCACCGAGTTCAACAACATAGAAGTCAACACCCTCCTCATTAATATAGTCCGTCATAATGTGTGTTGCAACAAACTCCACATCGTACTCCTTACCAACAGGCTCACCACCCTTGGCAACCTGCTTAATGGTAACATCCAACGACTCCGTAAGATAGGTTATCGTAATTGTTGCCTCGCGAGCCTCCTCAGCCTCGTTAGCCAGCACTCTGAAGATAGTGCTTGAATCGGTACAACCATCAACCTTTACCCAGTCAGCCGAGCACTTTACCTCTGGCTCCACGGGCGATGTACGCGAGGGCTCGATCCACTCGATGGTGTAGGTAATCTCACCATTGCCACCCTCGGCTGCAAACTCCATCACCTCGTCCGACGTAAGTGTAAACACGAGCTCCTTATCGCCAGCACCGCTTGAGATGGTAAACATCTCTATCTCAGACTTAACAGCCGTCTTAGTATTCATGGCAGCAGCCACAACCGTATAAGCTTTTGAAGGCTGAAGCTCCGTAGCTGTAACCTCAACCGAGGTATTTGCCGCAATCTCAGTACCTGCCAAGAATACCTCAGTAGCAGTGGGTGTAGTGGGCGTAGCCTCAACAACGAGCCAAGCAACCTTGTCGGCCTCTGTCGAAGTAACCGTGAACGAAATAGAGTTCTCGGTCGTAACGCCAGCCACAAGATTAATCGTGGGATTTTTCACCTCATCGACCTTAGTCTCCTCGCATGCTGCGAAGAACAAAGGCAATGCTAAAAGTACATAGAATAATGTTTTGATTCTCATAGACTTAAAGTTATTTGTAGTTTAGTTAATTCGTATCAACATCGACTTTTTAAGCCAAGTCAACCACAAAACTACTGAGTTTTTTTCAATCTGCAAAATTTTTATTCTTTTTTATGATGAAAGTTTTTTGATATAAACGTAATTATAAACATTTTAGCATCCTTTGTATTGCCAGCAAAATCCTCCATCAATCGCCCCTATCCAAAAACATCAAGGCTAATCAATGATTAAATCCCTTGCATTGTTTCACCTTTCGTAATTTTTGCCTATCTTTGCACGTTATATATACATAAATGGAGTTCAAATTACAACATACTGCGCCCGAGAGTAAGGCGCGTGCGGGACTTATCACCACCGACCATGGTGTTATCGAGACCCCAATCTTCATGCCCGTAGGTACTGCGGCGGCAATGAAGGGAATATTTCATCGAGACATCGAAAACGAGGCTAAGGCTCAGATTATCCTTGCCAACACCTACCACCTATATCTTCGCCCTGGAATGGGTATTCTGGAACAGGCGGGAGGCGTGCATCGCTTCTCGTCGTGGACAAAGCCCATGCTTACCGACAGTGGTGGCTTTCAGGTATTTTCGTTGGCAGCATGCCGCAAGCTCAAGGAGGAGGGTTGCCACTTCCAGTCGCACATCGACGGTTCGCGCCACCTCTTCACCCCCGAGAGCGTCATCGACACGGAGCGCACCATCGGTGCAGATATTATGATGGCCTTCGACGAGTGCCCCCCAGGCGATGCTCCGCACGAATACGCCTCGAAATCGTTGGCACTCACGGAGCGATGGCTCGACCGCTGCTTCAACCGCTACCACCAGACAGCGCCAAAGTGGGGTCACTACCAGTCGCTGTTCCCCATCGTACAGGGTGCAGGCTACGCCGACCTACGTGAGCGTGCCGCACGCAACGTCTTGCAGTACAATGCCGACGGCTACGCCATTGGCGGCCTTGCCGTGGGTGAGCCTACCGAAGTTATGTACTCGATGATTGAGGTGTGTAATGCGGTGCTTCCGACCGATAAGCCACGTTACCTTATGGGCGTGGGTACGCCGACCAACATCCTTGAGGCCATCGACCGCGGTGTCGATATGTTCGACTGCGTGATGCCCACACGCAACGGCCGTAACGGTCAGCTCTTCACCTCCGAGGGTGTCATCAACATCCGCAATAAGAAGTGGGAGAACGACTTTACACCGATCGACCCCAACGGCGTAACCTTCGTCGACCACCAATATACGCGTGCATACCTGCACCACCTTGTGGTATGCAAGGAGATGCTTGCAGCACAGATTGCCTCGTTGCACAACACAGCCTTCTACCTATGGCTCGTAGGTGAGGCACGCAAGCATATCATCGCCGGCGACTTCAAGCCCTGGAAGGAGGAGATGGTCGTAAAGCTTGCACGCCGTCTTTAAACAACCGACAAAGATACTATTACGATGAGATTCAGACTAATACCATCGATACCAGGATACCGAACCCTCGATAGATACATCTTGGGGAAGTTCCTGCGTACCTACATCTTCGGACTCGTGATGATGGTCATCATCCTCGTCGTGTTCGACTATGTGGAGAAGGTCGACGACTTCACCGAGCTTAAGGCTCCGTGGAGCGGCATCATCTTCGACTACTACCTCAACTTCATCCCGCACTTCGTAAACCAGTTCAGTGCACTGTTTACCTTTATATCGGTTATCTTCTTCACCTCGAAGATGGCCATGCAGACCGAGATTGTGGCGATACTATCTGGCGGTGTGAGCTTCCGCCGCCTTATGTGGCCATATATGCTCGGCTCGGCACTTATCGCCGCCCTGAGCCTCTCGCTCAGTTTGTGGGTTATCCCCGAGGGGCAGAAGGATAGCGTTGCCTTCCAGAGTCAGTATCTGAAGAAGAACCAGCTTATCGTCTACGACCAGCATGTATATCGCCAGATAGAGCCCGGCACGTTTGCTTATATTCGTGGCTATTCGCCGAGCCTTGAGCGCGTACCCTTCTTCTCGATGGAGCGCTACGAGGGGGCGAAGATGGTCGAGACGCTCAATGCCGCAAGTGCATCGTTCGACGAGGAGTCGGGACGTTGGACAGCACCCCGCTACGTGATCTACACACGCACCGAGGATGGATCACTCGGCTATAAGCAGTACCGAAACCTCGATACGCTCATCAACCTCGATGCCCGTGAGTTGGTCGATGCCAAGGGTCTTGTAAAGACTCAAAACATCGAAGAGCTCAACGACTTCCTCAAGCAGCAACGACGCAAGGGCTCGGATAACGTCTTTATCATCGAGGTAGAGCGTCACACACGCTTCTCATACCCATTCTCAACCTTTATCCTCACTATTATCGGCGTTTCGCTCGCCTCACGTAAGGTGCGTGGCGGTATGGGTATGCATATCGGCGTTGGTATTGCTCTGTGTTTCGGTTATATTATGTTAGGACGTGTCTTTGAGCAGATTGCCATTAGCGGCTCGTTGGCCCCATGGCTGGGAGTATGGTTGCCTAATATGATATTTGCCGTCATAGCCATTTTTGTTTACCGTAAAGCACCCAAATAGCGATGCGAACAATTAATGATATTGCCGATGTTGTTCGCCGTGGCGAACGCATCACTACCGACGATGCCATAAAACTATGGCGCGAAGCACCTCTCTGGCTCCTCGGCGAACTTGCTACGGCACGCAAACGCAGGGCGAGTGGCGAGGCCGTGTATTACAACCGTAATGTACACCTCGAGCCCACAAACATCTGCCTGTTTAATTGCGAGTTCTGCTCGTTCCGCCGTAGAGAGGGAGACCCAGATGCTTGGTACATGTCACTCGACGACATCGAGGCACGTGCTGCGGAGCTAAAGGGTACGGATATCACCGAGGTTCACATCGTTGGCGGCGTGCATCCTAAGCACGACTTAGACACCTACTGCGCGATGATTCGCCGCGTGAAGGCACAGTTGCCACACGTGACGGTCAAGGCCTATACGGCCGTAGAGATATTCTACATGATACGTCACGAGGGGATCTCCGTGGTCGAAGGCTTGCGCCGCTTGAAGGATGCAGGCATGGAGTGCATCCCTGGTGGTGGTGCCGAGATCTTTGATGAAAAGCTCAGGGCGAAGATATGTCCTGACAAGTGTAGCTCGGAGGAGTGGCTCGCAGTACACCGTGCAGCACATAACATGGGCATTGCAACAAACTGCACGATGCTCTATGGCCATATCGAGATTATCGAGCAGCGTGTCGACCACCTCGACCGCCTGCGTCGTCTTCAAGACGAAGCTCCGGGCTTTGATGCCTTCATCCCGCTGAAGTATCACAGCCGCGGCAACCGCATGTCGGAGGCTGGCGAGTGTGGTACCGAGGATGATATGCGTACGATAGCCATGAGCCGCATCTTCCTCGATAACATTCCGCACATCAAGGCCTACTGGGTATCATACGGCAAGGCGACGACGGAGATGGCCTTAGCCTTTGGTGCCGACGATATTGATGGCACTATTGGCGATACGACGAAGATATACTCCATGGCTGGTGGTATTGACCGCCCGACGATGAGTGTCGAGGAACTTGAATCTATGGTTCGTACGGCTGGTTTCCGTCCCGTGGAGCGCGACTCGCACTACAACCACATCTCACATAACGGCGAACATCAACCCCAAAAAACGCCTACCCATGCGCCAAAGAGCGTAACACCTATCACTAAGAGTACGGCAGAGATTACAAAGGAGGCTCCCGCCACGAAGGATAGCCCCCAAAAGGAAACAACAGCGACAATGGCTACACAGAACATAGAGAGAGAAAGTGTTAGTAAGGCAACTGCTACAAAGCCCACGGCACATAAGCGCGAGGCCGAAGCCACAAAGAGGGTATACTCTACCAGTAGCAACTCAAAGAGGGGCTCGAAGGGCAACAAGAAGGGTCGTCGCGAGGAGATTAAGAGCATATATAAGCGTATGCCGCTACTCTCGAACATAGTGCTTATCGGTTTGCTGGGTATTCTCATTCTGGCAGGTCTATACATCGGACTTCACTGGGGCACGCGCCACGGCAATACGATTAAGGTTCCCAACCTCCTCGGCATGCCAATAGACGAGGCTCGCCAAGTGGCCGATGATAAGGACTTGAATATCATCGTGCGTGACTCGATATTTGATGTTGACCTTCCGGGTGGCACTGTTGTCGACCAGCTACCACGCACATCGACCGTAAGGGATGTGACCGTGAAACCTGGCCGTAAGATTTACGTTACGATCAATGCCTATAACCGCCGCATGGTCGACGTTCCCTACGTTGCAAAGCAGACACTACGCCAGGCACTCAACCAGTTGGAGCGCGCAGGACTCACCATCGACGAGATTATCTACGAGGCCGACCTAACGTCTACGGACTATGTTCTCGCACAGAGTATCAACAACAAAGATATACGCCCCTCGACGAAGTTAAAGACTGAGGTTGGCACGGGCGTTACGCTCAAGGTGAGCTACCAGCGCGAGGAGCAATACACCGTAGCGCCACGTCTTGTAGGCCTATCTATCCAGCAGGCAAAGGGGCGTTTGTGGGATAGCGGCCTTAATGTAGGTAAGATCGTCTACGACGAGAGTGTTGAGGACATTATCGCTCGCCGAGCAGCGAGGGTATATAAGCAGTCGACAACGCTTGGCTCAAGCATACGCCGTGGTAGCGAGGTAACGCTATACCTTTCGTGCAACGAGAATTTCGTTGACTCGTTAGCGCAGATTGCCGACAAGGAGTCTAAGCGTTACGAGCAGCAGCGCCGTAAGGAGCAGGCCGAGCGTCGTAAGGCCGAGGAGGCTGAGGCCAATGGCGAAGCTACAACCGATAGTGCAGAGTAGCCCTCGTATCGAAACTAATAACGATAAACTTGACAGGAAGTGATAGACAAGGACAAATATATTGATGACGAGTTCCTCGACATTGATGTTGATACCACAGATGGTGAGGGTGAAGGCGACGAAATGTTCGAGCATTTTGCAGTGACGGTGGATAAGGGACAGTCGATGATGCGACTCGATAAGTTCCTCACCATACGTCTCGAGCACACGTCGCGGAACCGCATACAGGCCGCTGCCGATGGACAAAACATTCTCGTAAACGGCAAGCCCCAGAAGTCGAGCTACAAGGTGAAACCTCTCGACCAGATCTCCATCGTACTACCTTACCCACGCCGCAAGGAGGAGATCGTACCCGAGAATATACCGCTGAATATCGTCTACGAGGATGACGACATCATCGTCATCAATAAGGAGGCAGGTATGGTCGTCCACCCTGGTGTGGGTAACCATAGCGGCACGTTGGTACACGCCCTTTCGTACCACCTACAAAACCTACCAATGTTCTCGGAGGGTAATGCCCGCGCAGGCCTTGTTCACCGTATCGACAAGGATACGTCGGGAATATTGGTCGTAGCAAAGAACGAGCGTGCCCATGCATCGCTTGCCAAGCAGTTCTTCGACCACACGATATATCGTCGCTATGTAGCCCTTGTGTGGGGTAACATTGCCGAGGATGAGGGTACGATAATTGGAAATATCGGTCGTAGCCCCAAGGATCGCTTGCAGATGTATGTCTTTGCCGATGGCTCGGATGGCAAGCATGCCGTTACGCACTTCAAGGTGCTACGTCGCTATGGCTACGTGACACTCGTGGAGTGCCGCTTGGAGACAGGTCGCACGCACCAGATACGTGTACACATGTCGTGGCAGGGACACCCACTCTTTAACGACGAGCGTTATGGAGGCAACCGCATACTCAAGGGCACAACGTTTATGAAATATAAGCAATTCGTGGAGAACTGCTTCAAGCTAATACCCCGCCAGTCGCTCCACGCCCGCGCACTTGGCTTTGACCACCCCACGACGGGAAAGTATGTGCAGTTTGAGTCGGAGCTACCCGACGACTTCAAGGCCGTACTCCAGAAGTGGGACACATATACCGATGCAGTTGGACTCGATATGGACGAGATATAGCGAGAGATGGGTGGCATTCCACAACACTTGATAAGGATAATGGTTTTACAACCCTAAATGTAGAAGAAATGTTCCTACCTACAACGAACAAAGAGGTTGAGGCTCGCGGATGGGACGAGCTCGATGTCATCATCTTCTCGGGTGATGCCTACATAGACCACCCCGCCTTTGGCCCAGCGGTCATTGGCCGTATTCTTGAGGCCGAGGGCTATCGTGTAGCCATCGTGCCACAGCCAAACTGGCGCGACGACCTGCGTGACTTCAAGAAACTCGGTAAGCCGAGGCTCTTCTTCGCAGTGACTGCAGGTGCTATGGATTCAATGGTCAACCACTACACCGCAAACATTCGCCTTAGATCGAACGATGCATACACGCCTGGTGGTAAGGCAGGCTTCCGCCCCGACCGCACGGTTGACACATATACTCAGATACTCAAAAAGTTATACCCTCATACTCCCGTGGTTATTGGTGGCATCGAGGCTTCACTACGTCGTCTTACACACTACGACTACTGGAGCGACAAGCTGCAACGCTCGATACTTGCCACGAGCGGTGCCGACCTACTCGTCTACGGCATGGGCGACAAGCCTATCCGCGAGGTGGCAAAGGCACTACGCAATGGCTTTAACATGAAGCTCTTACGTGGCCTTAGGCAGGTGGGTTTCATGGCCGATGGAGAGTATGTTCAGAAGCTATACAACGGCAAAACCATAGTCCTAAACTCATTCGAAGAGTGTGAGGCTGACAAGCGTAAGTTTGGCCAGAACTTCAAGGAGATAGAGATCCTTAGCAATATGATGGAGTGCGAGACTACGCTCGTAGAGAGGGTAGACGACCGCTACACCGTCATCACGCCACCACACGCCACGCTCACTTCCGAGGAGCTCGATCACTCGTTCGACCTGCCATACGAGCGAGCGCCACACCCACGCTACAAGGGCAAGGGCGATATCCCCGCCTGGGAGATGATCAAGCACTCGATAAACATACACCGCGGTTGCTTCGGTGGCTGCTCGTTCTGCACCATCTCGGCACACCAAGGTAAATTCATAAACTCACGCTCGGAGCGATCAATCCTTGCAGAGGTCAAGCGCCTTACGGAGATGCCCGACTTCAAGGGTTACATCTCCGACATAGGAGCACCCTCGGCAAACATGTACCGCATGCGTGGCCGTAACGAGGAGCTATGTAAACGATGCAAGCGTCCGTCGTGTCTGCACCCTAAGCTCTGCCCCAATATGAACAACGACCACACGCCACTTCTCGACCTCTATCGTAAGATACGCGAGGTAAAGGGTGTGAAACGGGCATTCATAGGTAGCGGCATACGCTACGACCTCTTCGACTCGTCGCCCTACTTCGAGACCGTCGTCAAGTATCACACCTCGGGTCGTCTGAAGGTTGCCCCAGAGCATACGGAAGACCGTGTTTTGAATCTTATGCGTAAACCCTCGTTTGCGATGTTCGAGGATATGAATCGTAAGTTCCAGCAAATATGCCGTAAGGAGGAGCTTAAGTATCAACTTATACCCTACTTCATATCCTCGCATCCAGGCTGCCGCGAGGAGGATATGCAGGCTTTGGCACGCAAGGTGCTCGGTAAGCTACACTTTACCTTAGAGCAGGTGCAGGATCTCACGCCTACGCCCATGACCCTATCGTCGGTGATGTTCTACACGGGCGAGAATCCATACACGGGCGAGAGCGTCTTTGTGGCACGCTCACAGGAGGAGAAACGTCGTCAGAAGAGCTACTTCTTCGGCGGCACACTCCCCACAGACCATACCCACAAAGCAGCAGGACAAAAGCCGCAACCCAAGCGAAACAATAGAAGCGCTCCCGCGCGAGGACGTAGACGATAGTATAACCATTAGAACTTATAAGATATGAAAAAGAGCATCTTTATCACCGCAGCTACTCTTCTTGCAGTAGCATGCGGAGGAGCAAACAACAACACTCCCACGGAGAGTGAGCCTGCGACTACGAATGACAATAAGTACCACGCCGAGCGCATCGACGAGATCACAGCAAATGCCAAGGAGAACTTCAACCGTGGTGCCGATAAGGTTGGAGAGTTTGCCAAGGAGGTAGACAAGAGCATCTGCGATGGTGCCGAGGTGGTAAGCCAGCGCGCAAAGGCTTCAATGGAGCGCGGCGGGGAGCTATACGACAAGGTGAAGGTCGAGGTTAAGAATGCTGCCGACAATGTTAAGGATAAGAGCGTTGAGCTGGGCACGGAACTTGTCGTGAAGAGTGCCGAGGCCTATGACAAGGCCGTGGAGGCTGGCTCTAAGACAATCCAGCGCGTTAAAGATAACTTAGAGGAGTAATCCTTCGCAGTATGTAATAGGACAAACGGCTAACCTTTTTGCGCATAAAGAAACCCCAAAAGTTTAGAAAAAACTTTTGGGGTCATTTCATTCCGGTTAACCTTTTATGTTTTCCTACGAGAGTCTAAAAGAGATATTGATCCTTACGTACCCTATCCATAAGGCTGAATATTTCGCGCCAGGCATCCTCACCAAAGGTCGTTCCAACAACCTCGATGACCTTACCAGCAGTGATTGCACCTATCGTTCCACACTGCCTGAGCGACATACCCTCGCAAAGAGCTGAGAGGAAGCCAGCAGCATAGAAGTCACCAGCACCAGTGGTATCGACACGCTTAGCAGCTGCCATGATGCCCACCTGCACAACCTCGTCACCACGCTTGATAAGCGCCCCCTTCATACCTATCTTCACAATAGCCAACTCACACATATTGCTGATATATTGCAGAGCGTTGATAGGCTCCTGCTCGCCGCTGAAGGCTCGTGCCTCATCCTCATTGGCAAAGAGAATATCTACATGCTTAGCCACAAGGTCACGCAAGAAGTCGCGATTCTCCTCCACAACGTTAAACGACGCAAGGTCGATGGCGACCTTCAAGCCATGTTGCTTAGCCTTCTCAATGGCCGTGCGTATAAGGTTATGATCCTGAACAAGGTAGCCCTCGATATATAGGCAATCGTAATCGTCGAATACAGCACCATCGATGTCCTCTGGATGAAGGTGTGCAGCAGCACCGAGATGCGTTACAAGCGTACGCTCACCATCGGGTGACACGAGCGACACACACTTACCAGAACGATACTTCGAGCGAAGGATATAGGGCTCAACGCCAATGTTACGCAGTGCCTGCTCGTAGAAGTCACCCGTGGTATCGTTACCCACCTTGCCAATAAAGCCTACGTCGGTACCGAGGCGTGCCATGGCACGTATTGTGTTGCCGGCCGAGCCACCGAGCGACAACGAATAGGGACAACCAGCCACATGCTTCGAAATATCCGTCTGTAACTCACTATCCACCAGGCTCATAGAGCCCTTCGCCAAATTATAGAGGCCAAGCACCTCGTCGTTCGACATATTGACGAGCATATCCGTAAGGGCATTGCCAATGCCTATAACTCTCTTCATTCCGTTTGGGTATTTAGTTTATGGGGGTTATAAAGTTGTATGATTCGATTAGATCGACAGCATCTTGACGATTTCTATATCGTGTGCTGTGATCGAGTGTTTGTGTGTCGTAGCTTTAGAGAATGGCACATATACCAGCTCGCCATTCTTGATGCCGATCATCACGTTACGTTGCCCCTCCATAAGTGCCATTATCGCCTGCGCTCCCATACGCGAAGCGAGGATACGGTCAACTGCCGTAGGTGAGCCACCACGCTGCAAGTGACCGAGGATGGTCACGCGTGCATCATACTCCGGAAACTCATCCTTTATACGCTGCGCCAATCCCAGAGCACCACCCGTCTCGGGATTCTCAGCAACAAGCACAA
>CALBKP010000056.1 GCA_937895825.1 uncultured Alistipes sp.
GGAACCCTCGAATTACCCGATATACAATTCCCAAAAGCAATATCGACAAAACAAATACCGCCACCATTGAGATACACAACATCACTTTGCGCACGTTGTTAGCGGGAGTGTCAATCTCATAATTACCTTCGGTTGCGTAGATTAGATATTGCGACGGCTCGGCCACAATGGCAGGGGAATCCTCGGTTGCTGCGCGGAGGATGGTCGGAGCGCATAACTGCTGCTCGCCCTCACTAAGCATATAACTTGGACGGCGAACATCCATCGTGCCGACAAGCGTAACCTTATCGGTCGTGCGCCAATCCTCGTCAATCACAACATGCAGGACCGAAAGAATCAAATCGGGCAGTAACATCAAACATACCAAAACGAACAGAGCAATCACTCGTTTCTGGGTGGATTTTGAAATCTTCATAGCATAATGGTTTTAATGGTTGATAATACTATTTCATTAATAATTTATCGTTAATCGTTATGCAAAGGTAGCAACAAATTCTGAAATTACAAACTTTTTCATTAATTATTTAATGTTTATCATTAATTTTCATATGAAGTATAGGTTGCCTTGAGAGATGCCATCTACTGAAAGTGTACAGCATAAGTACTTGTAATACTCAATAAAATAAGCCCAATACATCGGAAATAATGAGACAATTTTACACATAAACCGTTTTGTATCTGTCTGAATAAGAGGTTCAGGTAAAAATTAAGGACAAAAGCATAATCAATAATTATCAAGAGTAAGAGTGGTAAACTAAGTTTAAGCATAGTTTATCTCCAAGATATGGCATAATATATAGTTCAGTTTATAGTTAGCATAACCTCGAACAATGTGAGTTCTTTAAGTCATTCTCGAAAACCTAAAGTTGAACATTTCACAAATAGTTTGTATCTTTGTACTGATTAACTAAAAATGTACGACAGATGAAGAGGTTATCATACTATTTTATAGTCGCATTAGTTCTCCTATTCCATGCGCTTCCGGCACATGCCGTGCTCAAGGGTTACAGCCTCAATGAGACGGTGGTGATGCTTAGCTCGGAGTTAGAGGTATTTGCCAAGCAGGTAGATACGATGCATGCTGACTTTATGAAGGCGCGCGATGACTACAAGGCTGAGTTGCAGGAGTTCAGCCGAGAGATGGCCTCGGCAAAGTTGAGCCTCTTCTCGCAGCAGGAGCAGTATGTTTTCGGTAATGCCTACGCCTCGGAGGTGGCTCAGAGGTTGTGCGACGACTTTTATGGTCGAAGCCTACCGATAAACCTTTGGAAGACAACCTACGAGCGCACGCTGTCGCGTTGCCAGCAGTTGCATAAGACCCTATCCGAGATTAACCCCGAGTTGCTGGATGCTTCGGCAAGGCGTAGTCGTAACGAGGGACTCGCGTATATTGATCAGGTGCTTGCCAGCCTTAACACCTGGCATGACCATATAATAGATGACCTCGATAAATATGAGGCGTTAGCAGCTGAGGTCGATGCTCTACAGAGTGACATTGACAACAACTACAACTACATCCTTAACTCAATGTTGCTCACCCCCGATAAGCAGCCCACACACAAGGTATTTAGCGATAATTTCGCCTCAAACTGGAGCTCGTTCAAGAATACCGTAGTAGGTATCTTTGGCGAATCGCACTACTACGGCTGGGAGTTTCAGGATAAGTGGAATGCCGAGGCACTGTTTATCATCCTCGCTGGCGTGATAGCCTTTGTCCTGGGTGTTGTATTCGCTATTTTAGCGCTATATTGCGGATGGATAAAGAGGTGGAAGCTCATGGATAGCCACCCCGTGATATTCTCGATATTCTGCGGTTGGAATGCTGTGACGATTACCTACTTTGTCATCAGGGTTGCAGTTACGTCTAACCCCTTCTTCGCCTCGGCATTAAACCTCGTTATTGAGCTCTGTGTGATGTACGTTATGCTGAACTTCAGTGTACTTCTTCGCGTGAAGAGCGACCAGCTTATCCCTACGATCCTTGCTTACATGCCCACTGTCGTGCTCTCGGCCATAATCTTCCTCTTCCGACTGCTGTTGGTCGATATAAACGTTGTGCGCATAGCCTATCCCGTAACGCTGCTTGTCCTTATCGTGGCGCAGATATTTATCATCATGCGTCTACATCGTAAGTTGTTGCCGCTCGATAGATATGTAAGCATCCTCGCCGTAGTGCTCTTTTCTATATGTTTCGTGATGAACTTCTGGGGTTACTACTACCTCTCGGTATATGTCGCATTGGCCTGGGCTATATTTATCATCGGCCACCTTGTGCTGTCGTGCTTCTACAACTACCTCTATCGCGTAGAGCACCGTTGCAAGAGTGGGGATGAGGATACCTATAAACGCTCGTGGATGCCGTTTACGTTCAAGTGGTTATTCAAGCCCATGTCGTTGATTATTGTGTTATTGGTATGTACGTTGGAGTGTGTTCATGTCTTCAATATCAATGAGTGGTTTAACGGCCTATTTGACTACATGTTTGTCAATTTTCCCGACATCGTCTGTATCTCTGCAAGGCGCGTGTTCTTTATCATCATTAGCGCAATACTTACCAACTACTTTATCTATCTTGTAAACTATCTTCTCAGGATTCGTTATCACGAGAAGGCCGATGTCGGTGCTATCAACCTTGCCCGTAACATCTTTGCTATTATGGTGTGGGGTGTGTATGTGATTCTTGCTCTGGCCTACGTCGAGGTTAACTATATCGGTATCTTGGCAGCATTGGGTGGCTTTGCCATAGGTCTTGGTGTGGCATTGCGCGATACGTTTGACTGCCTGCTCTGCGGTATTATCCTTATGATGGGACGAATAAAGATTGGCGACTACGTCGAGATTGGGAATAGTTATCGTGGTAAGGTCATTGATATACAATACCGCACAACGCTTATCGAAACGGATGATGGCGCTGTTATCTCGGTGTTCAACACGCAGTTCTTCGACAAGGACTTTAGAAATTTGAGTTACACGGGCGACTACCAGCGACTCCACATCGCCTTCAGGGTGCAGAAGGAGATTGACACGGTAAAGGTGCGTGAGATGCTTGCCAAGGCACTCGCCGAAAAGGTGCCCGAGATTGCTAAGCATCCTGCCCCGATAATCCTCTTTGGATCAAGCGACAGCTACCATATCAACATGATTGCTCAGGTGTGGATGTCGGTCTACGACTACGATGAGGGAATATCTAACGTGAAGGAGACGCTCTTCAACACACTCTTTGAGCATGGTCTAAGCGACATGAGTGTTGAGTCGCGCGTAATCTTTACGAAGGGCATCATGGATGTAAAGGAGGCAAGTATATATATCCCAAATGGTATAAAGAGGATTGACGAGTAGCACGTGTCCCTGTCGCTGATGACGAGTATCGTGCTCGGTTATTTCCCGAATCCAGATTAATGATTACCTTTGTGGTATTAGATAAGAGTGAATTATAACTTTCAAAATAAGAATATTATGTCGGTAATAAGACTAACTAAGGAGTTTAGCTTCGAGGCTGCGCATATGTTAGAGGGTTACGATGGCCTCTGTCGCGAGATTCATGGCCACTCGTATCGCCTCTTTGTCACGGTCAAGGGTGAGCCCGTGAACGATCCTACGTCGCCAAAGCTCGGTATGGTTATGGACTTCGGCATCCTCAAGCACATTGTTAATGAGCAGATTGTCGACCGCCTTGACCACGCCTTTATGATGCGCCGCACGGAGAATAGCGAGGAGGTGCTCTTGGCTCTTGGTGGCAGCTTCTCGAAGGTGGTGCTCACCGACTATCAGCCTACGTGTGAGAATATGCTTGCCGACTTTGCCGAGAGGCTGCTCGGTGCTCTACCTGAGGAGGTGGAGCTATGCTCGCTTAAGCTGCATGAGACGGCAACATCGTTTGCCGAGTGGTACGCCTCGGATAATTTCTAAATGGCCTACATTATGCGTAAGACCCTATATCTTATTGATGCTTATGCATTGATATTCAAGTATTATTATGCCTTTATGGGCCGCCCGATGCGTAACCGCAATGGACTGAATACATCGGTGGTCTTTGGCTTTACGAAGTTCCTGCGCGACATCCTGCGTCGCGAGAAACCCGACCTTATCGGCGTGGCATTCGACCCCCCAGGTGGTTGTTTCCGCCGAGAGATCTTCCCAGAGTATAAGGCTAACCGTCCACCTACGCCCGAGGATATCAAGCTATCGGTGCCCTATGTTAAGCGTCTGCTGGAGGCTATGAATATCCCTATCTTGGAGGTTGCTGGCTATGAGGCCGACGATGTTATCGGTACACTCTCGAAGCGTGGTGCGGCGGCGGGATATAGCGTCTTTATGGTTACACCCGACAAGGATTACGGTCAGCTTGTAGATGATAACTGCGTGATATATAGGCAGAAGGGTGACGAGCGCGAGATTGTTGATCGTGCTGCTATCGAGGCCAAGTATGGCTTCTCAGATCCTATATATGTGCGCGATATGTTGGCCTTGTGGGGCGACTCCTCGGATAACATCCCTGGTGTCCCAGGCATTGGCGAGAAGGGTGCAACGAAGCTTGTGAAGGAGTGGGGTACTGCCGAGAATATCCTTGCTAATGCAGATAAGATTGGTGGCAAGACGGGTAAGAACATTGCAGAATGGGGCGATAAACTGCTGCTTGCCAAGGAGCTTACGACCATTCGCCTTGATGTCCCTATTGAGTTGGATGAGGGGGCGTTGGCTGTCTGTCAACCTAACTATACGCTGCTGCGCGGCCTCTATGCCGAGCTTAACTTTTCTTCGTTCTTGCGCGACTTGGAGAATGTTGCTGTCGAGGAGGCTGTGCGCGAGGGGCCTAAGCAAGAGCCGCAGATACAGCTTCAGGAGGTGGCACGTGCCAAGGCTGCCGAGAAGCGCAGAGCAAGTCTCGAGGGGCAGGGCGACCTCTTTGCAATGATGTCGGCACCAGTGCCCGAGCCTCTGGTCGTCGTTGACGAGACTGTGGAGGTTGCTGATGTGGGTATGCGTAATATCACGAACACTCCACACGACTACCGCACGATTCATAACGTCGATGAGCTCAGCGAGCTATGTAGCTACCTTGCTGGATTCAAGGAGTTCTGCTTCGATACCGAGACTACGGGCATTGACCCTATAACGTGCTCAATTGTAGGCATGTCATTCGCTGCCGAGCCATTCAAGGCGTGGTATCTGCCGTTCCCGTCGGATGCCGCAGTGCGTACGAGCTATATAGAGGTGCTTAAGCCGCTCTTTGCTAATCGGGACATCGCAAAGATTGGTCAGAATATTAAGTTCGACCTGATGATTCTTAAGGGTTTGGGCATTGATGTTCGCGGTAGAAAGATCGACACGATGCTTCTGCACTACCTTATCGACGCTGAGTCGCGTCACAATATGAATTTCCTCGCGGAGCGTTACTTGGAGTACGAGCCCATCGCCATCGAGGCGCTCATTGGCAAGGGTGCTAAGCAACTGACGATGGATATGGTTGGTGTTGAGCGTGTTGCGGAGTATGCAGCAGAGGACGCTGACGTTACGCTAAGACTTAAACACGCCCTGTATCCAGAGGTCGAGAAGCTCGGTATGGTGGAGCTATATTTCAATGTAGAGGAGCCTATGATAGATGTACTTGCAGCTATGGAGTTGCAGGGCGTGCGTATCAACTCTGATAAGTTGCGTGAATACTCGTTAGTACTTCGCGAGTTGTTGCAGCGGTTGGAGTCGGAGGTGCGCACGATGGCCAATGAGCCAGAACTTAATATCAACTCATCGCGACAACTCGGCGAGGTTCTTTTCGGTAAGCTACGTATCACGGAGAAGCCTAAGATGACTAAGTCGAAGCAGTTCTCTACCGAGGAGGAGTATTTACAGGGCTTTGCTCACGATTTCCCAATAGTTGGTAAGGTGCTGGAGTATCGTGGTGTTAAGAAGCTACTTTCTACCTATGTCGATGCGTTGCCCGAGCTTGTTAACCGCATATCTGGTAGGATTCATACGTCGTATAATCAGGCTGTTACGGCTACGGGTAGATTGTCTTCAACTAATCCGAATTTGCAGAATATACCTATTCGTGATAGCTTGGGTAAACCCATCCGTGAGGCCTTTGTTGCCTCGGATGACGACCACGTGTTGGTTGCTGCCGACTACTCGCAGATTGAACTTCGCCTTATGGCGCACCTTAGTGGCGATGAGGCGTTGATTGAGGCTTTCAAGCGTGGCGATGATATTCATTCAGCCACTGCGGCGCGACTTTTTCATAAGGGCACTGACGAGGTATCGTCCGACGAGCGACGTAGGGCAAAGACGGCGAATTTCGGTATTATCTATGGCATATCGGCATTTGGCCTTGCTCAGCGTCTGGATATCCCTAACCGTGAGGCCAAGGAGCTTATCGAGAGCTACTTTGCATCATATCCTGCGGTCAAGCAATATATGGATGGAGCTATTCAGTCGGCTACAGAGACTGGTTACGTAGAGACAATGTTTGGACGCCGTCGTCTGTTGCGCGATATCAAGTCGTCTAATCGAACGGTACGTGGTATTGCCGAGCGTAATGCTATCAATGCCCCGATTCAGGGCTCTGCCGCTGATATAATGAAGTTGGCGATGATTGAGATTGCCCGCCGCTTCGAGGCTGAGGGTATACAATCGAAGATGATTATGCAGGTACACGATGAGGTTGTGATTGACACTCTGCGTTCGGAGCTTGACCGTGTAAAGCGAATTGTTAAAGAGGCGATGGAGAGTGTAGCTAACTTGAAAGTGCCGCTTATAGCCGAGGTTAATAGTGCTGACAACTGGCTTGCTGCCCATTAGTTGTCCTTTGTTTAGAATAGTTTTTAATATGTGTGGTCTATGTCGATTTGGTTTAGCATAGGACTTGCTTATATATGTATAAAAATTTTTAGCTTGACAATTACGATATTTTATTGTACTTTTGCAGTGACATAATAACTAAGTTAACAATTAAAAGTAAAAGTATATGGCAACGAAATTTTATAAATGTAACATCTGTGGTAATGTAATTCATAAGGTTGTGGACTCGAAGGTTCCGGTTGTCTGCTGTGGTCAGAAGATGGAGGAGCTTGTTCCCAACACCGTTGATGCCAGTGGCGAGAAGCATCTACCTGTAGTGACGCTACTTGGTGATGGCCGTATCAGGGTAGATGTTGGCAGTGTGCCGCATCCGATGACAGATGAGCACCATATCGCCTTCATCTATGTAGAGACTGAGAATGGTGGTATTCGTGTTGACCTTAAGGATCAGCCCTCGGCAGAGATATTTATTGGCGATAGTAAACCTATGGCCGTCTACGAGTATTGCAATCTTCATGGTTTGTGGAAGGCTGAGCTTTAGCCCTCTTCACATATATGTAATAAACAGAGGCTCGCAAATAGCGAGCCTCTGTTTTCAAATGTTGGATACACCTATTAGTTGTGTGTCTCAGCAGCGCGTGCTGCGTAAGCAATGTTGAGAGCCTCTGCCTTACGGAGCTCCTGCTTAACAGCAGTAAGCTTACCAACAGTTGCACCCTCATCAACACGAAGGTTAACCACGATCTCCTTAGGACCTACGCCCTTAGTTACCGTTGTTGCCGAGATAAAGTCTCGGATATCCTCTACCTCACGGGTCTGGTCGTTGAGCTGAATCTTCAACGCATCCTCACCCTTAGCTGCGCCAAGGGGCTTACCCATCCAAATATTTACAAGATTCTTCTTGTCGAGCTCAGTGATCTCAATAGCCTCGGGCATCTGCACCGATACCAATGGATCTACCTCACGCATCGTTGTTGCTGCCATGAAGAAGAACAGAAGCATAAACACGATGTCGGGAAGTGACGAAGTCGACATTGCGGGCACTTCACGCTTGCCCTTTTTTGCCATTACTGCCATAACTACTTCTTTGTTTGATCGTTAGGTTCTGCCTCAGATATCTTCATAGGAACAGCCTTGCGGATGTTACCTGCCTCGATGTCGCCAAGCTCATCATAAGCCTTGCCATATACCTGACGAGAGATATCGTCGCGATAGAGGCTGAAGGCGTGAGTAAGCTCGTCCTGCACCTTAAGATATACCTTGTACTCTGTTTCGTCATCGGCCTTTAGAGACACCAGACCCTCGCTGACGTTGTACGTAGCACCGTCAATCTCGGTAGCCTTCTTGTTTGATCTCTCGGGATCAACGAGGAAGAAGTACACCTCGCGTGAAAGACGTGAGTGCTCGCCGCTACGACGCAAGTCGCTTGAGCGGTACTCCTCGGTGCCAACCATGATAGCACCACTACGCGATACGTTTACCTTGAGTACGTTACGCTCGTTTACGTCAACATCGTTCTGTTGTTCCGTAGGGTCGATCCAGGGCGGAAGCGTACGCTTCATACCCGTGTCGACATCCATCGTAGTTGTCACCAAGAAGAATATCAACAGCAAGAACGCGATATCCGCCATTGAACTGGAGTTGATATCTCCAGCCTTTTTCTTAGCTTTTGCCATAAACTACGATTTATAAATACCACGAATAGCCGAGAAGATGGCTGCAAGGGCAGCACCGGCAAATGTGATGTAAGTTACCAAAATGCTTGTGTCAGCAATCATGTACTCGAATGTGCCGAATACTGTGCGTGTTGCGGGATCAGTACCGATACCGAGGTCGTAGCCAGCGGCATCCTTCAATGTAGCACCCTCGGTCCAACCGTTGCCAGAAGCAAGGACGTAAGAGATTGCAACAACTGCAACAACAACAACGAGCGACACGATGGTCTTCTTCAAGCCACCAGCGTTAAGCATCATATTCCAGATTGCGCTGATAACGATGAAGCATACTGCAAATACCATCAAGAAGTAGAACCACATAAGGTTCCAGTGAATAGCAGTTGCAAGAGCAACCATATTCTCTGCGTTAACCTTAGCAGCGTCGTTAGCAACAACAGAGGCAGCGATGTTCTCCTCCATAATAGTAACGTTCTCCTTGTGCTGGTTAAGAGTGTCGTTCAATGCCTTGAAGTCAGCCTGAACCTTCTCAGCCTCGGCCAAAGCGCGCTTATCAGCGGCGTTGAGTGACTTCTTAGCCTTGAGCTCCTCAATCTTAGTCTGAGCCTCCAAAGCTGCGGCACGGTTGTTAGAAACCTTCTTCTCGTACTCGGGGATAAGCTTCTCGATAGTGTTGTTAAGCTTCTCCTTCTCAGCCTCGATGGCATCCAAAGTAAGGATACCCTCATCAAGCTGGTTGGCAAAGATAATGCCAAGAGCCTGAATACCCTCCTGTGCCGACTCTACGGGAACAGGCTGGTCATCCTCTGTATTTATGGCAACACCATTAGCGTCGAACTTCTGCACAAGTGGAGTGCTATTAGCAATCTTTGCAGAGTCGGGAGCATTCCAACCTGCCACGATTGCCCATGCAACCATTGCAACCGACACCAAGGCGAAGACCAAGAATACGTAACTATGTATTTTTCTCATAATTGACTTTTTCTTAAAAATAGTTGGTCTTAATTAGCGCTTGCTGTATGCTGAAAGCATATCAACCAAGGTGATTGAAGTATCCTCCATCTTAACTACCTGACCCTCGATCTTAGAGAGGATGTAGTTGAAGAACACCTGAAGAATAACTGCAGAGATAAGACCCATCAAAGTAGTCAAAAGAGCCACCTTAATACCACCAGCAACGACTGCAGGAGAGATAGTAGCCTGAGCCTGGATATCATCGAATGCCTGGATCATACCAACAACGGTACCCATGAATCCGAGTGAAGGAGACAAAGCGATGAACAAAGAGATCCATGAAAGACCTGACTCGAGGTGACCCTGCTGAACTGAACCGTAAGAAACAACTGCCTTCTCAACAGCCTCCAAACCCTGGTCGTAACGAAGAAGACCCTGGTAGTAGATTGATGCGATAGGACCACGTGTGTTACGGCAGTACTCCAAAGCAGCCTCAACGCCCTTCTCGTTAAGAAGCTTCTCAACCTCAGCAACGAACTTCTTGGTGTTGATCTGAGCCATTGTCAAGTAAAGGATACGCTCGATAGCGATAGCCAAACCAAGAACCAAGCAGACAAGTACGGGAAGCATCCACTCCCAACCACCTTCCAAGAACTTCTTCATAAGAGCGAAGTGCATAGGCTCACCAGCCAACTCCTCAGCCTCAGCCTCGGGTGCAACCTGCTCTACTGCAGCCTCCTGAACGGGAGCCTCATCCTGTGCGTAAGCAGCGCCGAATGAGAGAGTGGCAGCTGCCAAAACCAAAAATAATTTTTTCATAATGTTTTGTTAGTTAAAATTTGTAATTTTTAGTAGTTGTTTTCTCTATATTTTTGTTTAAAATCAAATATTTCGTCTCTTTTGTTTGTGGCTCCGACACCTGCAAATACGTAAAAATGGAGGTGTACAACAACCCCAAAACAGTCTAAAACTAAGTATCTATCAAACCATTACGTCGTCAATGCGTAGAATCGGCAATAGCCCTATCCCCTTTTTTGCGACATTTTACAGTGCGAAATATACGAATAATTTCTGAAAAGTGCAACGCTTTACAGAGTAAATTCGCCACGCAATGGTCTGCGCATCAAATTTAGAGTTTCTGAAAGTGGCAAATTTTTGCCTAAAACGTACATTAGCTTGGCGACGGCTGCCTCGATGGTCATATCGTGGCCCGACACCACGCCAGCTTCCTGTAAGGCCAATCCTGTCTCGTAGAGGTGCATCTGCACAGCACCATCCTTACACTGCGATACATTGACTACAACAACGCCACGGTCGATGGCCTCCTTTACCAAATCCACAAACCACTCCGACGTGGGGGCATTACCCGCTCCGTAGGTCTCCAAGACAACGCCGCGGGCACCACTCTCGAGTAACATTGCGCGGAGCGTGGCGGGGCGTATTCCTGGGAATAGCTTGACGACGACAACCTCATCTGAGAGCGACTCGCTGATGCGGAACTCGTCGGAGAAGTCGGGTGCATAGGGTGCTATTGCCGATGTGTTGTACTGTATGTTCACGCCTACGTCGGCGAGAGCTGCATAGTTGAACGAAGCGAAGGCGTTGAGTGCCTCGGCGCTAAACTTCGTTGTGCGGTTACCTCTGAAAAGGCGGTTCTGGAAGTATAGGGCAACCTCGGGTACGAGAGGTGCTCCATCCTCGGTACGAGCACCTGCAATCTCGATGGCCGTGATAAGATTTTCGCGGCCGTCGGTGCGCAGGATACCGATTGGTATCTGGCTACCAGTAAAGATTACGGGCTTCGATAGGTTTTCGAGCATAAAGCTCAGAGCAGCAGCCGAGTACGACATGGTGTCGGTGCCGTGGAGGATGACAAAACCGTCATATTTCGAGTAGTTATCGCGGATGATACGCGCCATATCTACCCAGTTCTCTATCGATACGTTCGACGAGTCGATGGGGGGCTTGATGGTAAAAACCTCGATATCTACATTTAGACGCTTAAGTGATGGGAACTCTTCGTATATTCCACTGAAATCGAAGGGGACAAGGGCTCCTGTTGCCTCGTCGGTCTTCATACCGATAGTGCCACCGGTATATATAATTAGTATAGATGATCGCTTCATAAATGAAACTCGTGAGGCCTTAGTGCCGCACATATCCTTACAAAGGTACGTAAAAAAATGGTAATCGAGAACTTTTTTGCCCAGAAATTTATCTCAGTGCTGTATTTTACAATCTTTCGACTACGATTATAGTCTGAATAGTTGTTTCGCTGTGATGGTTGTAATTGCGTCTACGTGCTCGGGCGTTAGCGAGTGAATATCGGCAATCTTACGACATACATACTCTACGTATGCCGACTCGTTACGCTTGCCGCGGTGGGGTACGGGAGTGAGGTATGGGCAGTCGGTCTCAAGTAGTAGAAGATCAGTTGGTAGCTCGGAGACAACCTTGTCCAGTCCAGAGTTTTTAAACGTCACAACACCTCCGATGCCAAATACGAAGTCACCATGTTTCAGTAGCTTACGCGCCATATCGGCGCTGTCAGCATAGGCGTGAAATACACCTCTAAGGCCACGTCCACGATATGTTGCCACAGCATCGAGCATCTCGTCGTAGGCCGAGCGTGTATGGATGACGACGGCCATGTCATACTTCAGGGCGAGTTCTAATTGTGCGTGCAGCACCTCGCGCTGCTCGCGATAGAAATCCCTACTCCAGTAGAGATCGAGGCCTATCTCTCCTACGCCACAGAGAGGCATGGGAGGGGTACTAAGTAGCGTCTCAACCATGTCGAGCTCCTCCTTCCAGCGTGGATTGTCGTTTACCGACGTGGGGTGCAGTCCCGCCATTGGTCGGCAGTAGTCGGGGTTTGTATGTGCAAGGTCGAACATGCGGTCGCGACTCTCGGAGTCGATATCGGGGAGTAGCAGTAGCTCAACGCCCGCCGTGCGAGCACGTTCTAAGGCTTCGTGGCGATCCTGGTCGAACTCCTCGGCGTATATATGTGAGTGTGTATCAATCATTTTTAGACGATTTATAGGCTATACTCTTTCGTAACGTTTACCTGGTAACAATCGTATGCTGCCCTTGAGCTCAAGCTCCATAAGTTCCATTGCAAGCTCTCCCATCGTGAGCCCCGTGGCGGTTATAAGTTCGTCATAGTCGAGTGTCGAGACCGTATCAAAGGCGCTAAGAATCATCCTCTGTGGAGGTGTAAGAGTGTCATCCTCAGTCTCCTTAGTTTGTGGTTGTCGCTTAGACTTAGGCACCCATCCAAGATCTTCGATTATGTCCGAGGCGGATAGTATCAGGCGTGCCTTGCCGCAACGTATCAGGTTGTTAGTGCCAAACGATGTGCTGTCTGTCATGCGGCCAGGTACGGCCATCACCACACGGCCATAGCTATCGGCTATCTCGGCGGTGGAGAGTGAGCCTCCCGTTGCGGGTGACTCGACGACGAGGAGTCCCATGCTGAGGGCGGCGATTATACGGTTGCGGGCGATAAAGAGCGCTCCGTTTTGCTTGGTTTGGGAGTGAAGTTCCGAGACTATCGCGCCGCCATTGCGTAGAATATCCTCGGCAAGGGCGCGATGTGCCGTTGGCGTTACTTCGGGCAGTACGCTGGCAACAACACCCACGGTTGTTGCACCGTGAGCAAGGGCTGCTCTGTGAGCTGCACCATCCGCGCCATAGGCCATGCCGCTGACGATGCATAGGTCGTCAATTGCAGTTGCGAGGTCGCCAACGAGCCTATTTGTGGTATCCTTACCCGACGGGGAGATCTCGCGTGTGCCTACGACAGATAGTGTCCGCATGCTAAGCGCATCGACATTGCCTTTGACAAAGAGCACGTGCGGTCGGTCGGAGGCCTCGCGTAGCGGCAGTGGATACTCCGCATCGGTTGCCGATATTATGCGAATATCGTGCTTGCGGCAATAGACCACTTCGGCCTCTGCTGCGTGCATGCCGTCACCATTTACGATACGTTCGGCGAGTTCTGGTCGCAGACCCGCATCGTTGATAAGGGCTGAGCGTGGTGCGGCATAGACCTCC
>CALBKP010000057.1 GCA_937895825.1 uncultured Alistipes sp.
TAGGTCTGAGCGGCACGGCCGGTATGACCGCCGCTCTGGTTATCGGTGGCGTAGTTTGTACGGCCCTCTCGATGGCGGGGGGCTTTATTACCGACCTTAAGATCGGCTATTGGCTCGGCACCACGCCCCGCAAGCAGGAGGCTTGGAAGTTCCTCGGTACACTCGTTTCGGCTGCCACGGTAGCCGGTGTGATGATCGTGCTGAATAAGGCTTACGGCTTTGTGGGCGAGAACGCCCTCGTAGCCCCCCAGGCTAACGCCATGGCTGCCGTGATTCAGCCCCTCATGACGGGTGGTCAGACCCCCTGGATGCTCTACTTCTGCGGTGCTGCGCTAGCACTTGTTTTGACCGCTATCGGCGTACCCGCCCTGGCCTTCGCACTCGGTATGTTTATCCCGATGAGCCTCAACGCTCCGCTCGTAGTAGGAGGTCTGGTGGCTTGGTTCGTATCGACCCGCTCGAAGGATGCCGCCACGAATAAGGCTCGCTTCGACCGCGGTACGCTCATCGCCTCGGGCTTCATCGCCGGTGGTGCTCTGATGGGTGTCGTAAGTGCTATTCTGAAGTTCGCCAACGTGGATTGGTACCTCGGCGATTGGGCCGCATCGAAGGGTGCCGAGTGGACGGGCCTGGTGATGTATGTAGCCATCATCGCCTACTTCGCATGGCACTCGCTCAAAGCGAAAAAGGAAAATTAAAAATTGAACATTAAAAATTAAGAATTATGACTCTGTTAGAGCGTTTCTTGAAATATGTATCGTATGATACGCAGTCGAACGAGGCGAGCGAGTCGTTCCCCTCGACCGACAAGCAGAAGGTGCTGTTGCAGGCACTGAAGGAGGAGATGGAGCTGCTCGGCATGACCGAGGTCACGATGGACAAATATGGCTATGTGATGGGTACGATTCCCGCCTCGAAGGGGTGTGAGATGGCCCCCGTCATCGGCTTCATTGCCCATGTGGACACCGCCCCCGACATGAGTGGTGCAAACATCAAGCCCCACATCATCGAGTCGTACGACGGTGCCGACATCAAACTCAACGCCGCCCTGACGATGCGCGTGGAGGATTTCCCCGAGCTCTCGTTCTTCAAGGGTCATACCCTCATTCACACCGACGGCACCACGCTCCTCGGCGCTGACGATAAGGCTGGCGTTGCGGAGATTGTCACCGCCATCGAGTGGCTCAAGGCACACCCCGAGGTTGCTCACGGTAAGATACGCGTGGGCTTCACCCCCGACGAGGAGATCGGCCGTGGTGTCGACTAC
This sequence comes from uncultured Alistipes sp., assembly GCA_937895825.1. GTDB lineage: Bacteria > Bacteroidota > Bacteroidia > Bacteroidales > Rikenellaceae > Alistipes. The sequence goes on from CALBKP010000057.1 coordinate 1,268, forward strand.
TTCGACGTTAAGAAGTTTGCTGCCGACTTCGCCTATACGATGGATGGCGGCATGGAGGGCGAGCTCGAGTACGAGAATTTCAACGCTGCGGGTGCTAAGATATCTATCTCTGGCCGTAACGTTCACCCGGGCATGGCTAAGAATAAGATGATTAACGCCATCGACATCGCCTGCGAGCTCAACGCCCTGCTCCCTGCGTCGGAGCGTCCACAGCATACGGAGCACTACGAGGGTTTCTTCCACTGCGTGGGTATCAAGGGCACTGTCGAGGAGGCCGAGATAAACTACATCATCCGTGACCACGACTCTGATAAGTTCGAGCACAAGAAGCAGCTTATGTGGGATGTCGTTAACTTCCTCCAGCGCAAGTATGGCGAGAAGGTGCTTACGCTCTCGATGCGCGACCAGTACTACAACATGCGTAAGATGGTCGAGCCACATCCACAGGTTATCGAGAAGGCTAAGCGTGCGATGATTGAGGCTGGCGTTAAGCCCCAGGTTAAGCCCATCCGTGGTGGTACCGATGGCTCACGCCTCTCGTTCATGGGTCTTCCCTGCCCCAACCTCTTCACCGGCGGTATGAACTTCCACGGTCGCTACGAGTACGCCTCGTTGACCACTATGCAGAAGGCCACGAACACTATTATTAACCTTGCTCGCATCTGGGCAGAGTAATTTGCCATGATAAGGAGGGATTAGATGAGTTTATATGGGTTCTTATAGGTTTGTTGAGGACAACGAAAACAAAATTACTCACTGCTCACACCTCACTACTAATTACTAATTAGGTGTACTATGAACAACCAATATGGATATGTGAGAGTTGCGGCGGCGGTGCCACGTGTACACATCGCCGATGCCCGACGCAATGCTGAGGGTGCTCTCAAGATTATGGAGGATGCCTTCAAGGAGGGGGTCGAGATTGTCGTTATGCCCGAGTTGTCGTTGGTGGGCTACACCTGCGGCGATATGGTGCTTCAGAATAAGCTCCTTACGGATGCTGAGCGCGCGTTGGCATGGCTTATGCAGGAGACTTCCGACATCCCAACGATAGGTATCGTCGGTCTGCCCGTGGTCTTTGCCGACCGTTTGTATAACTGCGCTGCTGTCTTCGGTCAAGGACAACTCTGGGGTATCGTCCCCAAGAGCTATATCCCCAACTACGGCGAGTTCTCGGAGCTCCGTTGGTGGGTGTCGGGCTATGCCATCAAGGATAGGGTGATACGCTTTGCTGGCCAGGAGTGCCCCTTCGGTAGCGACCTTATGTTCGACCTTCACGGCGTGGAGTTTGGCGTTGAGATATGCGAGGATATGTGGGTCCCCGTGCCCCCCTCGTCTATGCAGGCGGTTCAGGGCGCAAAGCTGCTGTTCAACCTCTCGGCCTCGCCCGAGTCGGTATGTAAGCACGACTACCTCATCTCGCTTATTGCCGAGCAGTCGTCACGCACGATGTCGGCTTACGTCTACGCCTCTTCGGGTCACGGCGAGTCATCTTCGGACTTGGTCTTTGCTGGCAATGCCGTTATCGCGGAGCTTGGCCGCGTGCTGGGTGTGAGCGAGCGTTTTGTTCGTAACGACCGCATGGTCATCGCCGATATCGACGTTGAGTATATCTCTACACGCCGTACGGCACGTAATACGTTCTACTATCCCGAGGCTCCCGAGATGCGCGTTGTCGAGGTCGAGGTCGACGAGATATGCTACCAGGGCGATGTCCGCCGCCATATCGAGCCGTTGTACTTCGTTCCCGAGAACAAGGCCGACCGTGACATCCACTGCCGCGAGGTCTTTGCCATCCAGAGTGCAGGTCTTGCTCAGCGCCTTGAGCACACCTCATGCTCGAAGGCTGTTATCGGCATTTCGGGTGGTCTGGATTCGACGTTGGCACTCTTGGCTGTGTGCGACACGTTCGATCTTCTCGGTCTTGACCGTAAGGGTATCATTGGTGTTACTATGCCAGGCTTCGGCACCACGGATCGCACCTACCAGAACGCCCTCACTATGGTCAAGGAGCTCGGCTGCACACTCCGCGAGATTCCTATCACGGATGCCTGCACGCAGCACTTCAAGGATATAGGTCTCGACGAGACGGAGCGCTCTGTTGCCTACGAGAACTCTCAGGCACGCGAGCGTACACAGATACTTATGGACGTGGCGAATATGTGCGGTGGTATGGTCATCGGTACAGGCGATATGAGCGAGCTTGCCCTTGGCTGGGCTACGTATAACGGCGACCAGATGTCGATGTACGGCATCAACGCATCTGTTCCCAAGACTCTGG
>CALBKP010000058.1 GCA_937895825.1 uncultured Alistipes sp.
CTGATTTCTTCAAAAAAGATACCGTAAAGGTCGGGAGACACGTCGGCTCCCCGTTTTGCAAGGTCAATTTCTATTGCATTCATTTGGGCGAATCCGCCAATGGTGCATGACAATAGAAACGATGAAAAGATTGATTTTTTCATGTTTGTTGTATTATAAATCAGTTAATAAATGGTATTAGTCACTAATCTTTTTTTAGTTGTAAAAGATTCTGATTGTGCAAAAGCGAAAAAAAGGGATGCTGTGCAAGCGCATAGCACCCCTTCTTGCTATTGTTTGATCAACGTGGATTAGTCCAAGTGAGGACCAGCAGCTACGAGAGCCTTACCTGCTTCGTTTCCAGTGAACTTGGCGAAGTTCTTGATGAAACGGCCAGCGAGGTCCTTAGCCTTCTCTTCCCACTTGCAAGCGCACTCGTAAGTGTCGCGGGGATCGAGGATGTTGGGGTCAACACCGGGCAATGCAGTAGGAACTACGAAGTCGAAGTAAGGGATAGTCTTGGTAGGAGCTGTGTTGATTGAGCCATCGAGGATAGCGTCGATGATACCACGTGTATCCTTGATAGAGATACGCTTACCAGTACCGTTCCAGCCAGTGTTTACGAGGTACGCAGTAGCACCCGATGCCTCCATCTTCTTAACGAGCTCCTCACCATACTTAGTGGGGTGGAGTGAAAGGAATGCTGCGCCGAAGCATGCAGAGAAGGTGGGAGTAGGCTCAGTGATACCGCGCTCAGTACCTGCAAGCTTAGCAGTAAAGCCTGAGAGGAAGTAATACTTAGTCTGCTCGGGGGTAAGCACCGATACGGGAGGCAACACACCGAAAGCATCTGCTGAGAGGAAGATAACCTTCTTAGCAGCGGGAGCCTTAGAAACGGGCTTAACAATGTTATTGATGTGGTAGATAGGATAAGATACACGAGTGTTCTCGGTAACAGACTTATCAGCGAAGTCGATCTTACCATTCTCGTCAACAGTTACGTTCTCGAGCAATGCATCGCGGCGGATAGCGTTCCAAATGTCAGGCTCGTTCTCCTTAGAGAGGTTGATAACCTTTGCGTAGCAGCCACCCTCGAAGTTAAATACGCCGTCATCGTCCCAGCCGTGCTCGTCGTCACCGATAAGCTGACGCTTAGGATCAGTCGAAAGGGTTGTCTTACCTGTACCAGAAAGGCCGAAGAAGATAGCTGTCTCGCCCTTCTCGTTGGTGTTAGCTGAGCAGTGCATAGATGCCATACCCTGCAAAGGAAGCAAGTAGTTCATATAAGAGAACATACCCTTCTTCATCTCGCCACCATACCACGTGTTGATGATAACCTGCATCTTCTCAGTGAGGTTGAACACAACGGCAGTCTCAGAGTTAAGGCCAAGCTCCTTGTAGTTCTCAACCTTAGCCTTCGATGCGTTGAGGACAACGAAGTCGGGCTCACCATAGTTTGCAAGCTCCTCCTCCGTAGGACGGATGAACATGTTCTTAACGAAGTGTGCCTGCCATGCTACCTCCATGATGAAACGGATCTTAAGGCGTGAGTTCTCGTTAGCACCACAGAAAGTATCCATAACGTAGAGCTTCTTGTTTGAGAGCTCCTTAGATGCAAGCTTCTTAAGCTCAGCCCAAGCCTCCTGAGTTACAGGCTTGTTATCGTTCTTGTACTCCTCCGATGTCCACCAGATAGTATCCTTCGTTGTATCGTCCATAACGAAGAACTTATCCTTAGGCGAACGGCCAGTGTAAACGCCAGTCATGACGTTAACAGCACCCATCTCTGTTACGACACCCTTGTCGTAGCCAGTAAGACCCTCTTTGGTCTCCTCCTCAAACAAAGTCTCATACGAAGGGTTATACAAAACCTCCTCGACACCGGTAATACCGTACTTTGACAAATCAATAGTAGCCATAATTTAGTTTTGTTTATTATTAGTAATCTCTTTATCTCAATTTTCCGACTCCGTGACACCCCCTCGGATGCAACAAAATCGACGCAAAGTTAGGAAATAATTTTGGAGTGTGAAAGTTTTAACACGAATATTTTTTAAATTTTTTTACAATTATACAAACATCGTCTACAAAATGGGCTCAAATAGCCGCACAACGCCAGCTGGGATAATATTACGCAACTCGCGAGGGGTGGGCGGAGAGCTTATCATAAGTAACCGACGTATGAAATCATCGGCCGCGAGGCATACGTTTGAGGCCGTGGTAGAGGCCATAAGCTCGCGGTTGACATGGAGACTACGAGGGTCGAGGTTGGCACTGCCAAGGACTACCCTACGACCATCCACAAACGCCATCTTTGCATGGACAAAGGCCGTACGTGTGACCATAACCTCTATACCGCGCTCGATGGCCTCGCGGAGGTAGCCTCGTGTGGCATCTTCGATAGCCCACACATCACAGCGTAGCGGTAGAATGACTCGCACACTGACGCCACGGTCGACAGCCGAAGAGAGGAGGTTGAGCATACGCTGCGAGGGGATAAAGTAGGGCGTAGTGAAGATTATGCTACGCCTTGCATCCATAACAACACTTTCAAGCAGACGTGACATAGCCTCACCAGAGTTACACTCCGACCAGCATAGGCTAATGTCGTCATGCGGAGTGGCTATGGGAATCTCAACGCTGAGACCCTCGCACAGCATATAGTCGTAGTCGAAGAGCGAGGCGAGCGATGCTACCCCACCACCCGTGAAACGTAGCTGCACATCGTGCCAGATGCCGAGTCTATTGCCCACGACATAGCGATCAGCGATATTGACACCGCCGAGATGCGCAGTATGGCCATCTATAATGGTCATCTTACGGTGGTTGCGACAGTTACTGAAACCACCATAAACCTGCACGACAACGCCATCGGCAGCCATACGCGCACGCATAGCACGCGACATACGGCGCGAGCCAAAACCATCAACAAGGAGTCGTACACGCACACCCTGGCGCGACTTACGGCGTAGAAGCTCCGAAAAGGCGTGCCCCGTGCGATCCGAAGCGAAGATATAGAACTCCATATCAATCGTGTCGCGCGCACGCTGTATGTCCGCAATAAGGCGGCTGAAGATTGTCGAGGGTGTGGTAAGCAGCTCTTGACTGACACCATAAGCTATATTTGAACAAAACATCTAAAAACCAAATTTATTTATCACGTTTTCCCGTATCGGGCACACTTTATGCCAAAAAAATTTGCCGTTTCGAAAATTTGGATTACCTTTGTAGTGCATTACAGAGGGGTTCTAATCTCACAAGGATTGGAATTCATTATTTTTTTATGCCCACACCGAGCCCAAGAGATTATAGGACGAGGGCTAAGATGTAGGCCTGCGAAAGGCAAAGATTGGTGGAGGCTAAGAATAGAAAAATAGAATATAAATAAACATACACATTATGAGTAACGAGATTATCTACCTCACAGCTGAGGGTATGAACAAACTAAAGGAGGAGCTCCAGCACATGGTGTCAGTGGAGCGCCCTGCGGCAGCGGCAGCCATCGCCGAGGCACGCGACAAGGGTGACCTATCGGAAAATGCCGAGTACGACGCGGCACGCGAGGCTCAGGGATTGCTTGAGATGCGTATAGCACAGCTCGAGAGCACACTGTCGAAGGCACGTATCATCGACGAGACTAAGATCGATACATCAAAGGTACAGATACTTAGCCGTGTAAAGCTCCTCAACCACAACGTTAAGCGCGAGGTGGAGTACACCATCGTATCGGAGAATGAGGCTAACCTACGAGAGGGTAAGCTCGCAATTGGCACACCTATCGCCAAGGCACTGCTTGGCAAGAAGGTTGGCGACGTAGTGGAGGTTCAGGTACCTGCGGGACTACTCAAACTCGAGATTCTCAATATCTCGATCTAAGGGCATAACATCGCCAAAGGTATCAGCCAACGTTGATGACAAAGTAAAAGGGCTGTCGGATGACCGACAGCCCTTTATTTTATCGTTCTTGGAGGTTACTTTCTACCATCGAAGTAGTAAGGTGCGTAGTTCCAGCCGTGGTAATCGTAGAACTTACGGAGGGTATCCATGCGCTGACGGATGGTCTCAGCATCGCGGCGATCTGTTGACCACTGCACCTCCGAGAGGGCTGCAAGGCGAGGAAGGAGCATCTTCTCGACGGCAGCCATGGTGGGGAGGTACTCCGACCACATGTTGCACTGAACGCCGATGATATGCTTCTTGGCATCGTCGCTCATGCCTGCAAATGGGTCCAAGGCGTAGACCTTCTCGAACGAGTTGTGACCGCCGATATGCAGACCCTCACCCTCGCGGCTCTCTGTCTGGTAGAAGTCGAAATAGCAGGGGTTCATAGGGGTCATGACAACGTCGTTACCACGCTCGGCAGCATAGATGCCACCCTGCACACCACGCCATGACATAACCGTTGCAGTCTCGGTAACACCGCCGTCGAGGATCTCGTCCCAGCCGATGATACGGCGGCCATTGGCGATGAGGAACTTCTCGATGCGTGCAACGAGGTAGCCCTGCAACTGCTCCTCGTTCTCGAGACCCTCAGCCTTCATCTTAGCCTGGCAGTGCTCGCACACCTTCCAGCGATCCTTCGGACACTCGTCACCGCCGATATGTATCAACTCCGAGGGGAAAAGCTCGATGACCTCCTTGAGGACATTCTCCAAGTACTCGTAGGTTGTCTCCTTGCCGGCACAGAGCACCTCGGGGGTGACACCCCACATTGTCCCCACGTCGACCTCCTCCCCCTCGCAACCGAGCCATGGCATAGCGTGGAGAGCGGCCTGAGAGTGGCCAGGCATCTCTATCTCGGGAACGATAGTAACATAACGCTCTGAAGCATAGGCTACAACCTCGCGAATCTCATCCTGGGTATAGTAGCCGCCATAGGGCTCGCCATCCCACCACTTAGGTTCGAGACCATGGCCGATAAGCGTCTCCTTACGCATTGAGCCCTTCTCCGTAAGCTCGGGGTAAGCCTTAATCTCAATACGCCAGCCCTGGTCGTCCGTAAGGTGCCAGTGGAGGCGGTTGAGCTTATGCGCTGCGAGGATGTCGATATAGCGCTTAACGTCGTCGACAGAGAAGAAGTGACGTACAACGTCGAGATGAGCACCGCGGTAGCTCATCACAGGCTCGTCGGCGATAAAGCCATAGGGCACCTTGCCGTCGTTGGTGATGATAATCTGGCGGAGAGTCTGAAGGCCGTAGAAGACACCTGCCTCCGAGCCACCGATGATAAGGATGCCCTCCTCCTCCGAGACGGTCATCTCGTAGCCCTCGGCGGGAACGAAACGGTCGGTACGAACCTTGATGCCCTTGCCACGCTTGACGGTAGACATAGGCTTGTCGGTGTTGAAGTATGCCTGCATCTCACGAGCGAAGAGCTCGGCAGGCTGCCACATATCGTCGATAACGACAATCTTGGTCTTTGGTGTGACCGTGAACTCTCCCTCAGCCGCGATGTCCATATACGATGGCTGGGGCACGATGTTAAGCTCACGTGCCGAGAGCATGGGCAACGCGAGAACAAGGCTTAGCGCAACGAGCGCAATGCGAGATAGATGTTTCATATTTTTAATCTTAGGTTATTTATTCGCTAACAATCGCATGTGGGGCTATGCCGCCATTACAACGGCAAATATACGAATATTTTAAGAAAAAAACACAACATCTACATTTATATATAAGGTATTGGTACGGTAGGACTGTTGCACGGTTATTGAGTTGTAACTGCTGACAGATATGTGGAACGTTTTAAACCGTAAAGAGTATGGAGAGTGATATTTACGAAAAGACCGAGCGGTTGATAAAGCACTGGTGGCTATCGCTCGTCGTGGGCATTGCGGCGGTGGCCGTGGGGTTTGTGGTACTGGTGCATCCTGCCGAGAGTTATTACACCTTTGCCCTATGGCTCGGCATTGTGGTACTCCTGTCGGGCATTGCGGGGGTGGTGCAGGCTCTGAGCACGAAGAACTATTTTGTGCGGCGCGGGTGGATAGTGCTCGCTGCCGTGGCCGACATAATCATCGGCATCGTGCTGATGTTTAGCTCGATGCTCTCGGCCGTGGCTATGCCTATACTTTTGGGTGTATGGCTCATGTATCGCGGCTGTGCGATGCTTATGCAGGGCTTCGACCTGCGTAGCTTTGGTGTAAGGGATGCCGGCTGGGTAATGTTCTATGCTGCGGTGATAATTGCCATCGCGATAGCTATACTATGGATGCCAGCTACACTCGGCGTGGAGGCCGTGATACTCTTCGTGGCCATCGCCTTCATTACCTATGGCGTGTCGATGGTGTCGCTCGGCTTCCGACTCTGGGACATACATCGCAGGGCACGGCAGCTCGGTAGCAAGGAGTGAGGAGAGCGCAGTCATAGGGAGTTTAAGGAGTTTAAGGAGTTCAAGGAGATTAGGGATAGCGCTATCAGGTAACTCACTAAACTCACTAATTTCCCTAAATTCACTACACCCACTACACTCCAATCTCTCGTCAGAAGGGGTTAGATTTGGCCTATCACAAAAGAAGAGTCCTCGGGATAGTACATAACGTACAGCCCGAAGACTCTTGCTTTTAGGAAAGGGTCGAAGACGACCCCTTATCACAAGAAATTATCCGAGGATCTCAAGCATCTTGATAGCTGCCGTAGCCACGGGAGTACCAGGGCCGAAGATAGCAGCTGCGCCATCCTTGTAGAGCTGGTCGTAATCCTGTGCAGGGATAACACCACCAACAACTACTACGATGTCCTCACGACCGAGCTTCTTGAGCTCAGCGATGATCTGAGGAACGAGCGTGAGGTGACCAGCGGCGAGTGACGATACGCCCACGATGTGAACGTCGTTCTCAACAGCCTGCTTGGCAGCCTCCTCGGGAGTCTGGAACAATGGACCCATATCCACGTCGAAGCCGAGGTCTGCGTAGCCAGTAGCTACAACCTTAGCACCACGGTCGTGGCCATCCTGACCCAACTTAGCGATCATAATACGGGGCTGACGACCCTCCTTCTTAGCAAAGTCAGCACACATCTGCTTTGCCTTCTCAAATGCTGAATCTGATTTCACCTCTGCTGAATATACACCTGAGTTTAGACGAATAACGGCCTTGTAACGACCAACGATCTTCTCGCAAGCGTCCGAGATCTCACCAAGAGATGCACGAACCTTTGCTGCCTCAACAGCCAAAGCAAGCAAGTTGCCCTCACCCGTGCGTACGCACTCGGTGATAGCTGCCAATGCCTTCTCAACGGCTGCATTGTCGCGGTTAGCGCGGAGCTCCTGCAAGCGCTTAACCTGGCTCTCGCGAACGGCTGTGTTATCCACAGCGAGGATGTCGATAGGTGCCTCCTTCTCCAAGCGGTACTGGTTAACACCGATGATAGTCTCAACGCCCGAGTCGATGCGTGCCTGCTTACGTGCAGCTGCCTCCTCGATGCGGAGCTTAGGAATACCTGTCTCGATAGCCTTAGCCATACCGCCGAGCTGCTCGATCTCCTGGATGTGCTCCCATGCCTTGTGAGCGATCTCGTTGGTGAGTGACTCAACATAGTATGAGCCTGCCCATGGATCGGCCGAACGGCATACGTTGGTCTCCTCCTGGATGTAGATCTGCGTATTACGAGCAATACGTGCAGAGAAATCGGTGGGAAGTGCGATAGCCTCGTCCAATGCGTTGGTGTGCAATGACTGAGTGTGACCCAAAGCTGCACCCATAGCCTCGATAGCTGTACGAGCTACGTTGTTGAATGGATCCTGCTCGGTGAGTGACCAACCAGAAGTCTGGCTGTGTGTACGCAATGCGAGTGACTTAGGATTCTTAGGCTCGAACTGCTTAACGATCTTAGCCCACAACATACGAGCTGCACGCATCTTAGCGATCTCCATGAAGTGGTTCATGCCGATAGCCCAGAAGAATGAAAGACGTGGAGCGAAGGCATCAACAGACATACCTGCGTTGATACCAGCACGCAAATACTCCAAACCGTCTGCCAAAGTGTAAGCCAACTCGATATCTGCTGTAGCACCAGCCTCCTGCATATGGTAACCAGAGATAGAGATAGAGTTGAACTTAGGCATATTCTTCGATGTGTACTCGAAGATGTCGGCGATAATCTTCATAGAGAACTTAGGAGGATAGATATAGGTGTTACGCACCATAAACTCCTTCAAGATATCGTTCTGGATAGTACCAGCCAACTGATCGAGTGTGCAACCCTGCTCAAGACCTGTTACGATGTAGAATGCCAAAACAGGCAATACGGCACCGTTCATAGTCATAGATACAGACATCTTATCCAATGGAATACCATTGAACAACACCTTCATATCCTCTACCGAGCAGATAGATACACCAGCCTTACCAACATCACCTACTACACGTGGGTGGTCAGCATCGTAACCACGGTGTGTAGCCAAGTCGAATGCTACAGAAAGACCCTTCTGACCTGCTGCCAAGTTACGGCGGTAGAATGCGTTAGACTCCTCAGCAGTAGAGAAACCTGCGTACTGACGGATAG
>CALBKP010000059.1 GCA_937895825.1 uncultured Alistipes sp.
CCTCAGACCGTGACACTCAATTATAGTGAGATTGCCTACGCTCTCGATAAGTCGCTCGTGAAGCTCGACAACGCCCTTATGGAGGTGTTGGAGAACATGCCCCCCGAGCTCTACTCGGATGTAGTGAAGAATGGTATCTATCTTGCTGGTGGTGGCGCTCTTATCAAGGGCCTTGATCAGCGTCTTTCAAAGAAGTCTGGTCTTCCCGTGCATATTGCCGACGATCCACTTCGTGCCATCGCCCGCGGTACTTGCATAGCTCTCAAGAATATAGGTAACTTCTCGTTCTTGATGGGTGGCGAAAAGTAATTTGTTGTGATAATGGGTCATCTACTGCCGCTAACGAATCATCTTGCCAATGGGCAGTACGCTCAAGTACAGCACATCGTCTCGAAATTCGCCGAGTGTTGTATCTAACCCATTCTGACAACAAATCGTGTTGTGGGGGCAAGGAGGTACTGGATAGTCATAAGCTGTCATAGTGCTCATATTGACCCATAGTAACCCACAAAATATTAAAAGCACAAGGTGTGCAATAGAACAGAGGCTGTCGCTATACGGTAGGCAGCCTCTCTCTAAACAAAGTTATGCACAGACTAATAGAATTTATAAAGCGTATCTACGTGTTGGTGCTCTTCCTCCTTTTGGAGGTGGCGGCATTGTGGAGCTATGCCACGTCGTCGCCTTATACCGAGGCTAAGATATTATCGCGGACTACGGCCGTGGGTGGCGCAGTGAGTGGTACTATAACGGATGTAGGCCACTTCTTCTCGCTACCTGAGGTCAATAGAACGTTGACCGAGCAGGTGGCGATGCTCAACGAGGAGCTCACTAAGGCGAATGCTCTGGTTGCGGCAACAGGGGCTGATACCTTGGTCATGAATTCATATCTCGATGCCGAGGCGCACTTCCGCTACCACGCAGCACGTGTGGTGTCGATGACAACAAATCGTCAGCGTAACTACGTGGTGCTGGACAAAGGTTTTGCCGATGGCATAGGCAAGGATATGGGTGTGATAACGCCCGATAACAAGCTTGTGGGCTACGTGGTGTCGTGTTCGGAACATTATGCCGTGGTGCAGCCGATGCTCAATGTGGACTTCTCGACGGGTGGTAAGCTCGTGGACAATGACCATGTATGTGTGATACGCTGGTCGGGTGAGTCGCGTTACGAGGTGGATGCCGTGGAGCTATCTATCTACTCGGAACCAACGGCCGGTATGCTCGTAGAGGTGCGTTCGGAGCGTCTGCCTGCGGGCATTGCCATAGGTACGATTGCGGACTTTGAACTTAACTCGGCAAAGTCGGCATATAGTGCGAAGCTGGATATTGCCCAGGATATGTCTACGTTGGACAATGTCCTTATTGTTGAGAATACCCGCTATGGCGAGATTAATGCGCTTATGGAGCAGGTGGAAAACTAATGGTAACAAATAGTTGAGTGAAAACGGATGTTTAAGAATATATCATACCTTTGGATGGCGATAGTGCTGCTTCTCGTGCAGATATTCATCCTCGACCAGCTCTCTATTGCTATGTGGCTTCGCCCGATGCTCTTCCCGCTTATCGTGATGCTGCTGCCGATGGAGTGGCGTACGATATGGGTGTTGATCATAGCGTTGCTGGTGGGTGTTGTGATGGATATGTCGCTCGGTGGAGCGGGATTATATACGGCAACGTTGCTGCCGCTAGCAGTTGTGCGTCGCTCGGTGATGTATATGACCACGCACCGTAGCGTAGAGCATGGCGATCAGACATCGCTACTATCGAACATAAGCCTGCGTCAGTTGATGATATACGTCAGTGCGATGATGGGCTTACACCACATACTCTTCTTTGTGCTCGAGACGTTGTCGTTCGCATCGCCCCTGCATCTTGTGGCAACGATACTATGTAGCACAGTGCTTTCGGTGGTTATCGCCTGGCCTATTGTTAGACTCTTCATCTCTAAAATCGTGGAGAAGTAATGTACGACAACGAAAACATACGATACAGGGTCTTGCGTCTTGTAGTACTCGCAGTGGGAGCTGTCATTCTATTGCGACTCTTCGTCATGCAGATCATCTCGGATGACTACGACGTTAGGGCTACGAAGAACATGTTGCGCACGGAGATAGAGTATCCGATGCGTGGTGTTGTTCTGGATCGTAATGGTGAGTATCTCGTTAAGAGCCGCGTATGCTACGACGTTATGGTCATCTACCGCGAGCTACCTAAGGAGGGCTTCGATACGTTGCGTCTGTCGACCATTCTGGATATGACGACCGATGAGCTTAAGAAGCGACTTAAGGAGGCATCACGCAGCCCGCGTGCCTCGACATTCGTTGTGGGCTACCTAGCGCAGGACAATAAGCTGCTGCTCGACGAGGGTGAATTCCCTGGCTTCTATACGCGCTTCCGCACCGCGCGTGAGTACCCCCGTAAGATTGGTGGTAACCTGCTTGGATATGTGAGTGAGGTTACGCAGGATCAGCTCAACAAGTGGGACTACTACGACATGGGAGACTATATCGGCACGCAGGGTGTGGAGTCGGCCTACGAGACGATGTTACGTGGCGAGAAGGGTGTGAGCTACCGCATATACGACACGCATGGCGCACTCAAGGGTGCGTACAACGACGGCTTGGACGATATCCAGCCTGTGAAAGGCGCGGAGCTAACGTCGACCATCGATGCTCGCCTTCAGGAGTTTGCCGAGACGTTGATGGAGGGTAAGATCGGTGCTGTTGTCGCCATCGAACCATCGACGGGAGAGGTGCTCGTGATGGTGTCGTCGCCGACGTACAACCCCGACCTCATGGTGGGCCGCGAGCGCAGGGCTAACTATAATAAGATGCTTAACGACCCGCAGCATCCTGAGTTTAACCGTGCGGTGAAGTCGAAATATCCTCCAGGCTCGACGTTTAAGTTGGTACAGGGACTCATAGGCCTTCAGGAGGGCATTCTACGACCCAATGATTGCTATCCGTGTCATGGTGGCTTTAGCTACGGTAGCCGTAAGATGGGCTGCCATCCGCATAGCTCGCCTCTCGATCTGCGTGAGGCTGTGGCGCAGTCGTGCAACGCATACTTCTGTTACGTATTCAAGGATATGATTACCAACTCGAAGTATGGCAATGTCAAGGAGGGTGTGAGAGTGTGGAACGACTACGTATATAGCTTTGGCTTCGGCCGTAGGTTGGGTACAGACCTCTATGGCGAGGGTGCGGGATATGTCCCCACGCCAGAGTTCTACGACCGCGGATATAATGGCCGCTGGAACTGGGGTACGGTGATATCGTGTGCCATCGGTCAGGGTGAGATGGGATGTACGCCGTTGCAGATGGCTAACCTCGCTGCCATCGTTGCCAACCGTGGCTACTACTACGTGCCTCACCTTATCAAGCATATTGAGGGTCAGGACTCGATAGATCGCCGCTTCTATGAGCGTCACTATACGATGGTCGACTCGGTGAACTTCGTGCCCATTATCGACGGTATGTGGCGCAGTGTCAACGTGTCGGGTACGTCGCGTAAGGCATACTTGGAGGGCCTTGACGTGTGTGGTAAGACGGGTACGGCACAGAACCCAGGCGTTGACCACTCGACGTTCCTGTCGTTTGCACCGAAAGATAACCCGAAGATTGCTATCTCGGTGTATGTGGAGCATGGTGGTTTCGGCTCGGCCATAGCAGTCCCTATCGCCAGCCTCATCGAGGAGTTATACCTCACGGATACGATCAAGCGTCCGCAGATGGTGGAGGATGTGATGAACTTCAGACCAAATTATACGAATTACGGCAAGAGAAGATAGTAGCAAGGGTGAGTAGATAGGGTTAAGGCTTGGTGTGGGAGATGGTATTGTGGGCATTTGAATCCACCATAAGATAACCAAGCGGTAAGCCCTCAGGTAAGTTGAAATGTATGATTTCGGAGTATAATATATCGCACAATAGACGTAGCACGTCGCTCTTTGGTTCGCTCGACATGGTGGCCGTGTCGTTGTACATTGCCATTGTGCTTATCGGCGTGGTGTGTATCACGTCGGCATCGTTCGATCCCGACAGCGATAGTATCTTCTCGCTCAGCCACAACTATATGAAGCAGATTGTGTGGGTGGGCATCTCGTGGGTTACGGCTACGGTGGTGTTGCTACTCGACCGCAGGCTCTTTCACATGTTTGCCTACCCAGCATATATCTTGGGTATCATGGCACTGCTTGCTGCGCTGTTCTTTGGTCGCGAGGTAAATGGTGCTAAGGCGTGGTTTGAGCTGGGCGGCATGCGAATACAACCTGTTGAGTTCGTGAAGATTGCCACGGCGCTGATGATGGCGCGTGTGATGAGCGACTACGCCTTTAACATCAAGCGCCTGCCCGACCTTATAAAGGTGGGTCTGGTGATAATACTGCCGTT
Source organism: uncultured Alistipes sp. (assembly GCA_937895825.1). GTDB lineage: Bacteria > Bacteroidota > Bacteroidia > Bacteroidales > Rikenellaceae > Alistipes. The sequence goes on from CALBKP010000059.1 coordinate 4,395, forward strand.
GGGTATCATCGTCTTGCAGAACGATACCGGCTCGGGATTGGTGCTCGGAGCCTTCCTCTTTGTGTTCTATCGCGAGGGGTTATCGAAGTATATCTACTTCCCGATAATCTTTACCATCGTTCTGTTTATCGTCTCGCTGATATTTACCCCCGTGGTGATATTTACTGCTCTGTTGGTGATGTTCACGCTGTATAGCGCACTTAAGACGGGGGCGTTCGAAGGACACTTCCGCTTCTTGTGCGGTATGTTGCTTGCGGCGCTGGTCTTAGCCCTTGTAACGCCACTTAGCGGCTATGCTGCGCTTATGATCGTCTGTGGCGTGGGTGCTGTGCTACTTGCTGCCGTGGCCATTAAGACACGTACGATGCTGTTGCTGTGGCCGATACTTATGTTTGTCTACGCCATGCTCTTTGTGCCAGCCACGGATATGCTCTTCTCGCACCTCGAGCCTCACCAGAAGAACCGAATACTTACGTTCGTGGGCCTGGTTGATGACCCGCGTGGTGTGGGTTATAATGTCAACCAGTCGCAGATAGCCATCGGCTCGGGCGGATTGTTTGGCAAGGGTTTTATGGAGGGTACGCAGATTAAGTACGACTTCGTGCCCGAGAAGCACACCGACTTCATCTTCTGCATCGTGGGCGAGGAGTGGGGCTTCGTGGGAGCGCTGGTCGTGGTGTCGCTATACATTGCGCTGATACTTAGGCTTATGCGTATGGGTGAGCGAATAAAAGAGCCCTTCGGGCGTGTCTACTGCTACTCCGTGGCGGCTATACTGCTGCTGCACGTGATGGTAAACGTGGGTATGACCATAGGCATTATGCCTGTGATGGGTATACCGCTGCCGTTGATGAGCTATGGTGGCTCGTCGCTCTTGGCCTTCACGCTGCTTATTATGATTGCTATACGTCTGGATGCCTCTACGTCGGATAACGACATCAGCATCTAACGTAGTCCAAATATAACTTGAACTATGGAGAAAAGACCCCTAATATTCCTTACCAACGATGACAGCTACATGTCGAAGGGCTTTCGTGCCGCTGTGGAGCTCGCCTTGGAGTTTGGTCGTGTTGTTGCCATCGCCCCCGATAGGGTGCAGAGTGGTATGAGCCAGGCGATAACCATCAACAACCCACTCTTTATACGCGAGGTTGAGGCTCCCGAGGGTGCAACGATTTATGCCTTCTCGGGTACACCCGTGGATTGTGCGAAGATAGCTTTTGACCATATCTTTGCCACGGAGAAGCCCGACCTTGTCCTCTCGGGCATAAACCATGGCTCGAATGCCGCTATTAATGTGATGTACTCGGGAACGATGGGCGCTGCCATCGAGGGTAGCTTATATGATGTGCCATCAATAGGTCTCTCGCTTGACGACCACGAGCCCGATGCCGACTTCGAGGGTGCGGTGAAGTATGGCCGTGAGATTATAGCCCAGGTGCTCGAGGCGGCCGATGGGCTGCCACGCCCGCTCTGCCTTAATGTAAACGTGCCGCGCTGTGGCGTGGAGGAGATACGAGGCGTACGTCTGTCGCGACAGACACGTGGCTTCTGGAGGGAGGACTTCTATGCTCACAAGGATCCGCATGGTCGCGACTACTTCTGGCTTACGGGTGCTTTCCAGAACGCTGAGCCCGAGGCGGAGGATACCGAAGAGTG
>CALBKP010000060.1 GCA_937895825.1 uncultured Alistipes sp.
ATAGGTGGATTTCAGCTTAGTCAGCATCCGGTAATCCATGATGGCTGGGATGATGGGATGTTTTCCCTTCAGTTTTTCCAGCACATCCGCATTGGTGGAGTAGCCGGTTTTGGTTTTCTTTACGGGAGGCAGCCCCAGTTTCTCAAACAGGAGTTCTCCCAGCTGCTTGGTGGAATTGATATTGAACTTCTCTTCGGAATAAGAGAAAATCAGGCTTTCGCAGTCTGCAATCCGCTGGGACAGCATGTCGCCAAACTGTTCCAACTGCTGCCGGTCAATGAGGATGCCCCGCTTTTCCATCCGGAACAGAACTTCACACAGTGGAAGCTCGATATCCCGGTAAAGAGACATCATGTCGTTCTTTTCCAGTTCCTCAGAAAGAGGCTGGCAAAGATTCCAGATGGCTTCAGCGCAGGCAGCAGCAACCCCTACGACGCAGTATGGCACACCTACAACATACAGCGCTTGGCCAACGGTAAATACTGCATACAGAATGCAGGCAACGCAGGCAATAAATTCTGGAGCGTAAACGGCGCGACCATCGAGCAGAGCAGCAACAACAAGATGACTCCCGAGCAGTTCAAGAAGGTTATCATCAAGGTTTACGCTTATGGCCCCGCTGCTAACTACTCGTTCACATTCGACGTTGTCGACGAGGGTAAGTTCAGCTACGTCGAGGGCTCAATCACCGAGTTGTAATCCTCACACGTATAGATAGTCGAGGGGGTGGCTAACGTCTGTTAGCTCGCCCCCTTGGCTCTTTTATGGGCGTATGTCGGCGATGTCGGCACCCTCCTCCCTGCCCTCCATGATGCCCGACACGCGGTAGTTGAAGCCCACCTTACGGGCTATCTCCTCAACCTTCGCGCTCCACACGCTGAAGCCCTTGCCCTCGTCGGGGAAGAGTATGACATTGCGACCCTTGAGCGGCCTGAGACGCTCGGCCGTGAGCCCCGAGAGGGAGTCCACCGCCACCCATACAAGGTCGGGTAGTAGTATCGACCCCACGTGTGCTGTCTTGGGCGCTTCGACGATGGCTACCGTTGCCGTGGGCATCGTGCGAAGCAGGTGCTCGCCATAGAGCGACTGCGTAAGCTCCCAATCATCGGGCAAGACACCCTCGCGCCGCATGAGGGCGTGTACCCAGTCTATCGTGCCGCTGCCCTTGAGCCGCCTGCCCGTAGCCGCGTCGTACTCCATAATCTTCCCCGTGCGTATGCGACCCTCCACGTCGCGCTGCCAGAAGACGACCTTATCATCCACACCACCAGGCTTGTATAGCTCCGCTACGCGCTCCGCTGCCGCCACGCCATATGTCGCACGCAGCCACCTCATATGCGCCGAGTCGCGCCCGAGGCTCGCCGTAGCCACCCATTCGGGCAATGTGCAGGGTTGCTTCGGGGCTGGGGGAGGTGTGGGCTTGCGTGTTGCTGTTGAATTGTTGAATTTCCCTATATCATTCAACAATTCAACACCATCATTAAGCCACGGATGATCCTCAAAATATTGACGTGGGGTATAGTGATAACCACACTTATCAAGGCGGTTACACTTACCTACATTATCTGCCACGTATTGATTATTAGTATTATCAATATATCGAGTAAACGTATATTTCCTACCACACTGAGGACATGTATAGCGTGTACCTCGGCCTCTGTATCTCTCAAGTGAATATCTATATGTATTATTCATATTGATAGTAATATATAATTAATTATTATTGGTTGATACCTATTATCTCTCCTTTGTTGTTGTTGAATTGTTGAATGATATAGGGAAATTCAACACGTCAACATTCAACACGTCAACACTCTTCGCTCTCCACTCGCTTTAGCATCTTGTGGACTGTTGAGCGGTCCTTATACCCCAGTTCGGTGGCTATCTCTTGGAAGGTCTTGCCCTCCTCGCGCATCGAGCGGGCAAGGGCTATTCGCTCCTCCTGCTCCTCGTTGCGCTCCTTAAGAGCACTGAACGGCACGCGGCGACCCGTAGCCTCGAAGTTCAGCGACGGCAGGAAGCGCAGCTCGAACGAGTCGTGCTTATACTCCGCGGGGAGGTAGTTACCCTTGACGATGCATAGATGGCGTATGTCGTGGCGCTCGGGGTCGGGGCGTAACTCCATCATTGTTCGCATCTTAGCCTCGAAGCCCTGCGAGCCTATGGCGTTATGTTTCGATGGCGCGAGGCTCTCGGTGCGCTTGCCCGTGTGGTGGAGGAAGAGGACAAGCGTGGAGTGCTTCTGCGCCAGCTGCGAGAAGCCGTTAATGAAGCTACGCACGCGGTTGTTCTCGTTCATAGGCCCCGTGTAGAGGTCGGCAAAGGCATCCACAACCACGAGGTCGGCAGGCTCGGCCGCGAGGCTCTGGTCGAGCGTCGCCATGAGCGACTCGGTGTCGAAGATAAAGCCGAGCTTCGAGTAGGTGTAGCTCTCCGTCGCCAACGCCTCCATCTGTCGGCGCATGAGCGCACCGATGGCCGCCTGGTCATCCTCCGTGGATACGTATAACGCTCTGTGGTGCTTGGGTTTAAGCTCGAAGCCGAGGTATCGGGGCGAGCCAGCACATACGGCCATAGCCAGGCCGCGCAGCAACGTCGACTTGCCCGAGTCGGACGACCCCACCAACGCCGCCACACCCACACGCGGCAGGATGGGTGCCACGAGGCAGTCCAGCACCTCGGCATCGGCCGATGCCACGATGTCGCCCGTGACGATATACTTGCGGTAGATGTCGCGCTCGCGCTCCTGCTCCTGGCGCAGCTCGTCCATAAGTCGTTGTGTGTCCTGGCGCAACTGCTCTATTGCATCGTTGCACCCGTTAGTTGCTCTTTCCATAGTCTTAAGGTCTATTTATTGTACATAAATTGAATTTTCAGGTACAAATATACAACCTCAATGACCCTTTGTCAAGAGATTTCGACTAAAATATTTTTACTTGGATGTTAAAGTATTGAATAGCAAGGGGCATTACGCAGCCTTGCGAGAGGTGAGCCATAGGCCGATGAGCGTGATGGCCGTATTGAGGATGAGTATGTCGTAGCTGAACTGGTAGCCTGCGAGCCACGCTTCGGAGTTCGAGGCGATGATATAGCTCGCGACGGGTGCGAGTATGGCGATGATAGGTATTGCGCGGCCGCGTGGCATACGGCGCGTAGCAAGGCCGAAGATAAATAGACCGAGCAGCGGGCCATACGTATAGCTCGCCATCGTGAAGATTAGGGTTATAGCCCCTGCCGTGCTCCAGCGGTTGAAGGTGATGATAACGAGTGCCATCGCCGCGGCAATCAGCGTGTGTACCCTCAGGCGGCTCTTCTCTAAGGCCGCGGTGTCGTTGTCACATCGTCGCGCACCGAGGATGTCGAGCGTGAAGGATGTAGTGAGGGCGGTGAGTGCCGAGCCTGCCGAGGAGTATGTCGAGGCCACAAGGCCGAGTAGGAAGGCGATGCCCACAACCACGGGGAGGCCGCACTGCGTGGCCACGTAGCCAAAGAGGTCGTCGCCACGTGTGATGGTCACACCACGGCTATCCGTAAAGAGGTAGAGCAGTGCTCCGAGCGCGAGAAAGAGCGTGATGACAACTATCTGTATGGCTATCGAGCTCATCATGCCACGCTGCGCATCGCGCTGCGTCGGGCACGAGAGCATCGTCTGCATCATATCCTGGTCAAGGCCCGTCATCGCCACAACGAGGAAGATGCCGGCGATAAACTGCTTCCAGAAGTAGCGGCGGTCGAGTGGGTCGTCAAGGAACAACACCTCGGAGTAGCGACTATCGCTAATAGCTGCGATGGCCTCACCGAGGGAGATGCCGAGGGCACTGCTCGTAAAGAGGATGCAGAGCACTATGCTGCTGACCATGATGAGCGTCTTGAGCGTCTCTACCCAGACTACCGACCTAACGCCGCCACGTCGTGTATAGAGCCATACGAGCGACATCATAACGAGGGTGTTGACCTCAAAGGGGATGTCGTACTTGTCGTAGAGTAACGTTTGCAGCACGACGCATATAACATAGGCACGAAGCGAGGCGGAGAGTATCTTCGAGAGGAAGAAGAACCATGCTCCCGTGCGGTGCGCCACGATGCCAAAGCGGTGGTCTAAATATTCGTACAACGACACCACCCCCAAGCGGTAGTAGAGCGGTATCAGCACATAGGCGATAACAATGTAGCCCACAAGGAAGCCCATGCAGGTCTGAAGGTACGAAAAGCTATCCGCCGCAACCGAGCCAGGCACCGAGATATAGGTCACGCCCGACATAGCAGCACCTACCATGGCGATAGCTGCCACGGCACGATGTGTGGTGCGGCCTCCAGTGAAGAATGTGTGAGAGTCGACATTACGCGATGCCCGCCACGCCACAACAAATAGCAGCGCGACATAGCCCGCAAGGGTGAGTATGATGGCAACAGACGACACCGCGGTCAATGGTTAGAGTCAATGTTAGAAGTTATGCGCCTTGCAGTAGCGCGCAACAGCATCGGCTATACGCTCGCCATCGAGTGCGGCAGAGACGATGCCTCCAGCATAGCCAGCACCCTCGCCTGCGGGGAACAGACCATCAACTTCGGTGTGCATCAACGTCTCGGGGTCGCGCGGGATGCGCACGGGGGTAGATGTTCGTGACTCCACGCCCACGACGATAGCCTCATTCGAAACAAAGCCCTTCATCTTACGGCCAAATGTAGCGATGCCGCTACGTAGTCGCTCGCCGATAACCTCGGGCATCCACCTATCCAGGCGCGACGATATGAGGCCAGGGATATAGGATGTGCGTGGTAGGGTGTGCGATGTGCGGCCATAGACAAAGTCCGAGACACGCTGTGCTGGGGCTACCTGCCTATCGCCACTATGCTGGCGTGCAAGCTCCTCGAACTGCTGCTGGTAGCGTAGTCCTGCTAACTCGCCCCACTCGCCCTTAAGATGTGCGAAGTCCTCGAGGCGTACCTCCGTGACGAGGCCAGAGTTTGCAAAGGCTGAGTTACGACCACTGGGCGACATGCCGTTCACGACCGACTGCGTGGTGTCGGTCATCGCTGGCACGATAAAACCTCCAGGACACATACAGAATGAGTAGACACCACGCCCTGCCTCCTGGCTAACAAGCGAGTAGCTCGCCGCTGGCAACCACTCGCCACGCTCCTCGCGGTGATACTGTATGCTGTCGATAAGCCTCTGTGGATGCTCAATACGCACGCCCATAGCAAAAGGCTTGGCCTCGATGGCGATGCCCGATGAATACAACAACTCGTAGATGTCGCGTGCCGAGTGTCCTGTGGCCAATACCACGGCAGCGCCCTCGATGGTGGTGTCACCGACCTTTACGCCCGTGATGCGCCCCTTCTTCAGCACGAAGCCCGTGACACGGCTCTCGAAGAGTACCTTGCCGCCATGCTCGGTGATCGTGCGGCAGATGTTCGATATGATGCGTGGCAGCTTGTCTGTACCGATATGGGGATGTGCCTCAAACAGAATCTCGGGGTTTGCGCCGTGCCATACAAGCGTCTGCAACGCCTTGTTGTAGTCGCCACGCTTCTTGCTGCGCGTGAAGAGCTTACCATCGGAGAACGTGCCCGCGCCACCCTCGCCAAAGGCGTAGTTCGAGTCGGGGTTTACGTCGCCACCGCGGTTGATCTGCGCGATGTCGTGCTTGCGCGATAGCACCGACTTGCCGCGCTCCAGAAGTATCGGCTTAAAGCCTAACTCTATGAGGCGTAGCGAGGCAAAGAGTCCCGCAGGGCCTGAGCCTACGACAATAACCTCCGTGCCCGTGTCCACCGCGGGGTAGTCGAAGTGCAGCGGTGCGGGCTGCGGCTCGGTATCTATGTAAATCTCGAGCGATAGGTTTACCTTGGCCATGCGCTGACGTGCATCGATCGAACGCTTCACTACACGTGCGAGAGCTATCTCGCTCTGGCGTATGCCGAGACGCTCGGCAGCGCGTGATATGTAAAACTTCTCGTTGGCAGCCTGCTTAGGCGACAGTTGTAGGGTTATGGTCTTGGGCATAATACTCTGCTTTAGTCCTATAAAAGCCTATGCCACGGTCGATTATAGACGTAGCAATAACTATTCAAGATACAAAAATAAGAAAAATTATGAGAAAAAGTGAAATAATGTTGTGGATATTACAAAAAGTTTTTAACTTTGCACCGCTCGATGAGGCATAAGAGGTGTTTCGTTAGAGCCTTCTTGATGGTTTTCAAGGAGTATGGATCCTGCGGATATGGTGTAATTGGTAGCCACGTCAGACTTAGGATCTGATGCCGAGAGGCGTGGGGGTTCGAGTCCCTTTATCCGCACAGAAAAAGAGCAGTTCGCAAGACTGCTCTTTTTTTGTGCGAATACTCCGCAACTATATTTACAATCCCTCCAAACCTCCCTTTGAGAAGGGAGGCTTGTGGCAAGTGTTCCACTTGCTTATCTGCGATGGCACCTCCTATTTTCCATATACTATAATTTATCGGCTAATCCACTCATCCCTTGAAATCGCAAATACCTTTGTTATTTCATTTATATCGTCAGCGAACTCATCCACTTGTTTGCAACCATATGACATAGCGGTTTTGGCTGACGCCTCATTGGTATATTTCATAAAAGAGTAGACGATATTAAAGGGAGTGTTGTTAAAGGTCCAATCTCTGACAGCAATGGCCGCCTCTTTTGCATATCCTTGTCGTTGTTTGTCAGCTCTGATATGATATCCGATTTCGGGTTTTATCTCTCCGTTGATAAGTTGCATTGTTAAGCCACAATCTCCTATCACCTCGCCTGTCTGTTTCAAGCACACCGCCCAGAGTCCAAAACCGAGTACCCTATATCTTTGGATGTTACGCTCTATCCACCCCTTCACCCTATCTTCATCAAATAGATAGGGATAATGCTGCATTGTACCCGAATTTGATAGCACCTTGTAAAGTGCGTGAAAATCATCATCGGTCATCTCTCGCAACAGTAAACGCTTTGTTTCAATAACCATTATTTTAGCCTCTTAAAATTCCGATTTATCGATGCAAAGTTAAGAAAAATATTAACGAAAAAGGAGCAAAGTTTTCACTTCGCTCCTTTATCAAAACAAAAAATGTTGATTATAACATCGCTGAAACCCTACGGATTTCCGACAGTCGGGCCATCAAACGACTATCCTTGCGTGCAGCTTGCATATTGTATCTGGTTTGCATATTGGTAAGCATTTCAGCCTCAATGCCTAATGCAGCCTCAAAACAGAGAGCAAGAGCCTCCGTAACAGGACGTTTTCCATTCAGTATCTCATTCAACATAGAGTATGACACCCCCATCTGCTGTGACAGCACCTTCTGCGATATGCCTCTATATTCAATCTCCTCTTTTATTACCTCTCCTGGGTGTGTTGGAGTGTATGGATAACCTAAATTTCCCATAGCTTATCTTATTTGTAGTGGTTTGACAATTCAATAATGTTGCAAATAGTTAACAATGCTTTACCATCTTCTTCGTGTGAAACAATAAATTCAATTCTGTATTTATCATTAACTCGAATTGAAGATATGCCCTCCTTATCGCCAGATAATACTTCGTATTCCAATGAATTCAAGTGATACAATGCCTCGATGCACGATGCGTCATTCAAGGTATCAATTCTTCGTTTGTATCGCTTCACTATATCAGGCTGATAGCGATGTTTCTTATCGCTACATTTGCCATTATAGTATAATTCAGACAAATACGCTTTGTCAAATTTTACAATCATTATCACCTATATTTGTGTTGCAAAGATAATGCTATTTTTTCAAAAGTTCACTAAAAAAGTGAATTTATTTTTTGAGAAATTCTGCTTTTTCAGGATAAAAATCTTTTAGCCACTCGATGAACTCTACAATCTTCAAGTAATCCTCAACAAAAGTTCGATAGTCTGGCACGATGTGGCACAGAAAAAGAGCAGTTCGCAAGACTGCTCTTTTTTTGTGCGGATACTCCGCAACTATATTTACAATCCCTCCAAACCTCCCTTTGAGAAGGGAGGCTTGTGGCAAGTGTTCCACTTGCTCACCTCAGGTGAACACATATAAAATACCCTCGCGCTGGTGGTGAAGGGTTGCGAGAGCAGTAAAAAGGGTAGTTAAAGGGAGATTTAAACACTACCCTCAAACTACCCTTAAGCTACCTTTAAGTTCTCCTTCAAGTTAGTAGTTCTCGATGACTGCCTCGAGGTGTTGCTTCCAGATAAGGGCTGCGCCGCCGAGGATGGCTACGTTCTTATCCTGGATGCCGCTCATAAGGAGCTTAACCTTGCCCTTGAAAACAGAGAGTTGGTTCTCCTCCATATATTTGTGTGTCGGGCGCATGATGTAGTCACCGGCATTTGCCAAGCCGCCGAAGAGGATGATGGCCTCGGGTGATGTAGTGGCCGTAAGGTCGGCGAGAGCCAAACCGAGAACCTTACCTGTGCGCTCGAAGGCCTCCAAGGCGATGGGGTCATTCTTGGCAGCGGCATCTGAGAGCATCTTAGCCTCGAACTTGTCATAAGGAACTGTGCGGAGCTCGCTGTCGCATGTCATCGTAGCCATAAGCTCGAAGGCGGTACGCTTGATACCGGTAGCCGACACATAAGCCTCGAGGCAACCCTTACGACCGCAACCGCACTGGCGGCCTGTCTCGCGTGAGTCAACGGCGATATGACCATACTCGCCAGCGAAGCCATCGTGGCCATAGACCATCTCACCATTACATACGATGCCAGAGCCGAGGCCTGTGCCGAGGGTAATCATTGCGAAGTCCTTCATACCACGGGCGTTACCGAAGACCATCTCGCCGATAGCTGCGGCGTTTGCGTCATTGGTAATCATAATCTTTGTGCCTGCACCAAAGTGTTTGCTGAGGTCCTCGACAAAGTTAAAGATACGGATAGAGTTGGGGCGTGGATCGGCAGGATCCTCGAACTTCCACAAGTTAGCGGGAGTCTCGATGCGGCCAGTGTGGATGTTAGCGTTAGGAGCACCAATACCCACGCCGATAAGCTCGCACTCGGGCTGTGTGGCGATAAGCTCCTTCATAGCTGCAGCCAGCGTGTCGATATATGGTTTATAGTCGTCGAAATACTTAAACTTGTCGGTCGAGATCTTGCTCTCGGCAACAACATTACCATCCTCGTCAACAAGACCAAATGCCGTATTAGTACCGCCAATGTCGATACCCATTGCAAGTTTTTTCATCATAGCAGTTTCAGTTTAAAAAGTGTGTTCTTAAAAAATAATTGGTCAAAGTTACCAAAATTATTTTAAACTATGCAAAAAAATTACTATTTTTGAGCCATATTATGCGATCTACTCGCGGGAGCACGGTGCGTGATGTGCGTCGCGCGCGCGTGGCTGCGGGCTTAGAATATTAGAATAAGTAAATTAGGAACGAATATGATACATACAAACGATCAAGTCCTCGAACTATTCGAGGCTGCTCTGAATCAGATGCAGACCCCCGAGGAGCCAGAGTTGCTTTACGCACCGATAATCTACTCCATGTCGGGTGGCGGCAAGCGTCTGCGCCCCGTGTTGCTGCTTATCACCACTGAGGCCTTCGGTGGTAATATTGAGGAGGCTATGCCTGCGGCAATGGCTGTGGAGGTGTTCCACAACTTCACGCTCCTGCACGACGACATCATGGATAATGCGGCTGTGCGTCGTGGCAAACCCTCGGTATTTGCCAAGTGGGGCGGCAATGTCGCGCTGCTCTCGGGCGATGCTATGCTTATCACGGCATACAAACACCTTGCCCAGATTGAGTCGGAGCGTCTGCCACGCGTCATGCAGCTCTTCAACGACATGGCGTTGGAGGTGTGTGAGGGACAGCAGTACGACATGGACTTCGAGACCAAGGATAAGGTCTCGGTGATAGACTATATCCAGATGATAGAGCGCAAGACCTCGGCACTGCTCTCTGGCTCGGCAACGATTGGCGCAACGCTTGCAGGTGCTTCGGACGAGGATATCAAGAAGATTTACCGCTTTGCTACGGAGCTCGGCCTTGCGTTCCAGCTTCAGGACGATATGCTCGACAGTTATGGCGACGAGGCACTTGGTAAGAAGATCGGTGGCGATATCCTTGAGGGTAAGCAGACTTACCTTATGGTGCAGGCCATGAGCCGCGCCACGGACGAGGAGCGCGAGGTGTTGCGTACCACGCACCTGCGCAAGGATTTGAGCGACGTGGAGAAGATTGCCACGGTGAAGGCTCTCTATGACAAGCTCGATGTTAAGCGTGCCACCGAGCAGCAGATAGACATACGCTTTGAGCGTGCCTTGGCGGTGTTGGATAGCCTCTCGATAGATGCTAATAGGGTAGTGCGCCTTGCGGAGTTTGCACGAAATCTGATGGGTAGAAAAAAGTAGGAGAGATGATTAAACGTCAGGATATAGAGATTATGGCCCCTGTGGGGTCGTACGAGGCACTCAACGCTGCCATTGCGGCGGGTGCCGATGCCATATATTTCGGCGTGGGAGTGTTGAATATGCGAGCCCGTTCGAGTGTCAATTTTACGCTCGACGACTTGGCCGAGATTGTGCGTACGGCCCACGAGGCTGATGTGAGAACCTATCTGACGGTCAATACTATCCTCTACGATAATGAGATGGAGGATATGCGTGCTATCGTAGACCGTGCCGCCGTCGAGGGGGTTGATGCCATAATTGCAGCCGACGTGGCCACGATAATGTATGCCCGCGAAAAGGGGGTTGAGGTACATATCTCTACACAATGTAACATATCGAATATCTCGGCTGTCGAGTTCTATGCACAGTGGGCCGATGTCGTGGTGCTGGCCCGTGAGTTGAGTCTGGAGCAGGTGGCCTACATCTCGCAACAAATCGACGAGCGCGACGTACGAGGCCCAAAGGGCGAGAGAGTCCGTATCGAGATTTTTTCGCACGGAGCGTTGTGTATGTCAATCTCTGGGAAATGCTATTTGAGCGAACACGAGGAGCATTGCTCTGCCAACAGAGGTGCTTGTCGCCAAATCTGCCGTCGCAAATATCTTATTACCGATATGCAGACAGGGCGCGAGTTGGCTGTCGATGGCCGCTATGTCCTCTCGCCGAAGGATTTGTGTACGGTTGATTTCTTGGATAAGTTTATAGGTGCGGGTGTCAGGGTTTTGAAAATCGAGGGCCGTGCACGTGGTGCAGAGTATGTGAAACGAGTTGTCGAGTGCTATGATGCGGCTCTTCGCGCTATCGAGAGTGGCGAATATACTCCCGAATATGCCTCATCGCTCAAGGAGCGTTTGGCTACAGTATTCAATCGTGGTTTCTGGGAGGGTTACTATGCGGGCCGCGATATTGCCGAGCATAGCAACCATTATGGCTCGTCGGCTACCCGTCGCAAGGTGTATATAGGCAAGGTGACCAACTTCTTCAAGAAAATATCGGTTGCCGAGGTGTTGGTTGAGGCTGCACCGTTGTGTGAGGGCGATGAGTTGCTGTGGATGGGAGAGACGACGGGTGTCGTGGAGATGAAGGCCGAAGGTATAGTCTTCGAGGAGCAGGTCGTTAAGGAGGTTAAGCAGGGTAATTACTGCTCAATCAAGATGCCTCAGCCGTTGCGTCGTGGCGATAAACTCTACAAGATGGTGCCCGCTGATGAGTGCTAATGGCGGTAGAGAAACAAAGTTTGTTAATATTGTATGTCATTGCGAGGAGGACTTTAGTCCGACGTGGCAATCTCCTGCGTTAAGGTGTGTAGGCGATTACCATAGTCGCTACGCTCCTTCGTAATGATAAATACTAAAAAATAGGAAAGAAAAAAGGCTGTCCGACCAAAGAGGTTGCGACAGCCTTTGTTTTATGGTTTGTGAGATTCGTATTACAAACCCTGCAAGTGTACAATTGACTTTACCGGGGCAATCTTCTCCAGTAGCGACGCGCCCTTCAGGTCGTCTAACTCAACGAGGAATACAAATTCGTCAATCACAACCTCGCGCTCAACGCCATCCTTCATCACCTTGTTGCTTAAAATCGATTTTGCAATGCCTTCGGCAGTACCTCCTGTGGCCAATACGTCGTCAATTATTGTGAGGTGGATTTTGCCATCCTCACCCACTCGGCTTGCAGCAATATCGCTCAGACGATAGTAGAGATGGTCGGCTCCATACTCCTTCATAACCTCCACGTCACACAAATCTCCCTCGTTGTAGGGTAGTTTGCCGCTTTTGCGGATGGGGATAATATTCTCCACCTCGTTTTTGCTTATCATCAGCGGTGCGGTAAATAAAAAACCTCTGGCTTCGGGGGCTATGACGTTTGGTGCGGTGACGCGATTACCTATCTCGCTCATTAACTCTGCAAATACTTTCTTGTCTTGCAGCAAAGGGATGATATCGACGAAAATAATTCCCTTTTTAGGGAAGTCATTGTAGAACTTTAGGGCCTCTTTTATCATAGTATTTAATTTGTAGATTGATAAACTTTTTTGCTTGTAGTACAAAGATACGATTTTTTTTACCTCGAAAGAGTTATTTTATCATAATTATGATATAATTTTTGTTTTTTTTTCTATCTTTGCATCAATTGGAAAATAATGAACTTAAAATGCCGAAGTTTTATGACA
>CALBKP010000061.1 GCA_937895825.1 uncultured Alistipes sp.
AGGTTATGCTCGGCGCTATCAAGTTCGCTCACGAGGAGATTAAGAAGCACTGCGCTGTACAGATCGAGCTTATGAAGGAGCTCGGCAAGGATGTTAAGCGCGAGTACTGCCACGAGACTAACGACGAGGAGCTCCGCCAGACTATTATCACAGAGCTCTACGACAAGGCTTACGCCATCGCTACCAGCGGCACAATGAAGCACGAGCGTTCGGATGCTTTCGATGCATTGGAGGCAGAGTTCGCTTCACGCTATACTGAGGAGGAGCTCGAGGAGAAGGCTCCACTCATCCATAAGTACTTCCACGACGACGTACAGAAGAAGGCTATGCGTAACATGATCCTCGACGAGGGTAAGCGTCTCGACGGCCGTCGTACCGACGAGATCCGCCCCATCTGGTGCGAGGTAGACTACTTGCCCTGCGCTCATGGCTCAGCTATCTTTACTCGTGGTGAGACCCAGTCGCTCACGACCGTTACTCTCGGCACGAAGCTCGACGAGAAGCAGAAAGACGAGGTTTTGGTTCAGGGCAGCGAGCAGTTCGTCCTCCACTACAACTTCCCTCCCTTCTCAACAGGCGAGGCACGCCCCGCACGTGGTCTTAGCCGCCGCGAGATTGGCCACGGCCACCTTGCATGGCGTGCGTTGAAGCCCATGGTACCCCTGGGCGAGGAGAACCCCTATGCAGTACGTGTAGTATCGGACATCTTGGAGTCTAATGGTTCATCATCAATGGCTACCGTATGTGCTGGTACTTTGGCGCTTATGGATGCAGGTGTTAAGCTCCGCAAGCCCGTATCAGGTATCGCCATGGGTCTTATCTCGGACTCAGCCACTGGCCGCTGGGCAGTGTTGTCGGATATCCTTGGTGACGAGGATCACTTGGGCGACATGGACTTCAAGGTTACTGGCACACGCGATGGTATCACCGCAACACAGATGGATATCAAGGTTGATGGTCTCTCGTACGAGGTATTGGCTAAGGCTTTGGAGCAGGCACGTCAGGGTCGCTTGCACATCCTCGACAAGCTCGTTGAGACTATCGCCGAGCCCCGCGAGGATTACAAGCCATTCGTACCTCGCATCGTTCAGATCACCATTCCTCAGGACTTCATCGGTGCTGTTATCGGCCCAGGCGGTAAGGTTATCCAGGAGATCCAGAAGACCACTGGCACAACTATCACCATCACGGAGGTTGACGAGAAGGGTATCGTTGATATCTTCGGTCAGGATAAGGAGGCTTTGGATGCTGCTTTGGCACGCATCAAGGCTATCGTTGCCGTTCCCGAGATTGGAGAGACATACAACGGCAAGATCCGCTCTATCGTAGACTTCGGTGCCTTCGTTGAGATTCTCCCTGGTAAGGATGCTTTGCTCCACATCTCAGAGATCGACTACAAGCGTTTCGAGACTATGGAGGAGACAGGCCTTAATGAGGGTGATATGATCGAGGTTAAACTCATCGCCAAGGATCAGAAGACTGGCAAGCTTAAGCTCTCGCGTAAGGCTTTGTTACCCAAGCCCGAGGGCTGGGTTGAGCGCGAGCCACGCGAGCGTAAGCCACGCGAGCAGCGCGATGGCGAGAAGCGAGAGCAG
The DNA here is from genome assembly GCA_937895825.1 of uncultured Alistipes sp. Classification (GTDB taxonomy): domain Bacteria; phylum Bacteroidota; class Bacteroidia; order Bacteroidales; family Rikenellaceae; genus Alistipes. Next base: position 1,596 of record CALBKP010000061.1, read on the forward strand.
CGCGGTGAGCAGCGTGGTCCCCGTGGTCCTCGTCACTAATAAGAAAAATGACGTCGTAGCCACCACATAATAATATGCGGTGGCGCGGCGTTAGATTGCAAACAGAATATAAATACATTTTAAATTAAACTAACTATTTTAACACCTATGAAGAATCTTTTCAAAGTGGGCGCAATGCTCGCTGTTGTGGTTTTGACCCTTTCAGGCTGTAATTGCTTTAAGAAGATGGCCAAGAACCAGGATGAGGTTACGTTGACCTGTACTCCCGAGGTTTTGGTATTGAACAACGGCAAGGTTGATGCCGACATCACCGTTACATTCCCCGTTAAGTACTTCAACGCTAAGGCGGTTTTGAAGGTTACACCCGTCATCGTATTCGAGGGTGGTGAGGTTGCTGGTACTACCCAGTACTTCCAGGGCTCGAAGGTTGATGACAACTACACTGTTATCGACAAGAAGATGGGCGGTGAGTACACTATGCACGTATCATTCCCCTACGACGATCGCATGGCTTGCAGCGAGCTTCAGCTCCGCGCCGAGATCAAGTGTCCTAAGGGCAAGTGCAAGGAGTTCACTCTTGTAAACCTTAACACTGGCGCTATCCCCACAAAGGAGGAGGCTGCTATCTTGGCGGCTGGTGGTACTGATGCCGACGCATTGCGTTACTCTTACGGCTTGACCATCGCTTACGGCGTTAACATCATGCAGAAGGATATCGACTATGCAGCTGCTATGCAGAACATGCCTTCTGAGTACAAGAACGTTATCACCGAGGTTACGAAGGCTAACTACTTGTATGCTATCAACTCATCTACCCTCTCTCGCAAGGCTAAGTCAAGCGAGGAGCTCGACGCTTTCCAGCAGAACGCTGCTGAGCAGATGGGTAACGACCGCATCAAGCAGAACTTCTACGTTAACGGTTATGCATCACCCGATGGTCCCGAGAAGTTCAACGATAAGCTTTCGGCTGCTCGTAGCGAGTCAGGTAAGAAGGCTGCTGAGGAGCTTTTGAAGGAGATCGGTCTTCCTCTCGACGCTGCATCGTACGGTGAGGACTGGGAGGGCTTCAAGGAGCTCGTTGCTAACTCGGATATCGAGAACAAGGATCTTATCATCTCTGTACTCAACAGCTACGAGTCATCATCGGAGCGTGAGACACAGATCAAGAACCTCTCTCAGGTATTCGACGCTTTGAAGAACGACATTCTTCCTCAGTTGCGTCGTGCTCAGATCGTGAACAGCTCTGACATCACCGGTAAGACTGACGACGAGATGGCAGCATTGGTACGTGAGGGTAATTTCGAGGCACTCGACGTTAAGGAGATGCTTCACATCGCTTCAACTGGCAAGCTTACTCCCAGCGAGAAGGTATCTGTATTGGAGATGGCTGCTGAGCAGTATGGCACCGTTGCCGCATACAACAACTTGGGCGTAGCTTACGCTGAGGTTGGTGAGGTAGAGGGCTCGTTGGCAGCTTTCGAGAGCGCAGTTAAGGCTGGCGGTAAGTCACAGGAGCTCAACAACAACCTCGCTCTTGCAAACCTTATGAACGGCAACACCGAGGCAGCTAAGGCTTACACAGCTAACGCTTTAAAGCAGACTAAGGCTCTTGCAGCTGCTGCTGAGGGTAACTACGCATCAGCACAGTCACAGCTCGACGGCTACAACGCTGCTGTTGCTGCTACTATGAACGCTGACTATACAGCTGCTAAGCAGTTCATCGCAAACGACACAACAGCTAAGGCAGACTACTTGCGTGCTATCATCGCAAGCAAGCAGGGCGATATGACTGCTGCAACTGCTAATCTCAAGAGCGCTATCGAGAAGGAGCCCGCTTACGCTGAGCGTTGCAAGAAGGACGTAAACCTTCGCAACCTTATCGGCAAGGAGATCACTATCTACTAATCGACAGGCGTAATACAATAGTAAGGGGCACCCTCGCGGTGCCTCTTTTTTTACTATTAGGTCTACACTATTGCATAGTTATAGCGTACGAGGTATCGTGGCACGATAAAAATTTCAACATAAACCGAGCTCTTCACTCACTTTTTTTTTCTATCGAGTACAAGATTTAATTTTTTTTACTATCTTCGCATCGTGAATGAGTGTGTCTAAGAATTGTCGGGTCTGCGGTTTAGGTGCCGTGGAGGGCTTTTCTTAGGATACAATACAGGAGCGAAACATACATTTTTTTTATTTAATAACTAACAAACAACAAAAATGAAAAAGTATTTTTCTTTGATGGTAGCTTTTGCTGCTATGTTTGCGTTTGCAGCTTGTACTCCTTCAAATGAGGAGGGTAAGGAGCCTTCAACACCTACGGCTCTTGCTAAGCCCGTTCTTACTGTTGAGAACGTAACAAGCACAAGCTTCGAGGTTAAGTGGGAGGCTGTTGAGAATGCAGTTAGCTACATGGTAAACAACGGTAGCGAGAACAAGACCGTTACTGAGACAAGCTTCAAGATGGAGAAGCTCAATGCAGGTACTTACACTGTAAAGGTTATGGCTTTGGCTGCTGAGAATTCGAACTACACTAACTCTGAGTTCGCTTCTATCCAGCAGGCTGTTACTGGCTTGACTCCCGATGAGTGCGACTGGGTAGAGTGCTCTGTAAGCCTTCCTACTGAGGAGGACGCTGCAAGTGGTTACTTTCCTTTCTTGCACATCTTCCACAGCTTCAAGGGTACAGGTATCGTAGAGATTAAGAGCGGTTGCTTCACTGCTGCTAATTACGAGAATACTCCCGCTGCTACTTTGGCTGCTGAGTGCGATGCTCTCGATGCTGATACTGTTGCATTGGCTAACGGTGATGGCGTTACAACTGTATTCCAGGGCGTTCAGTCTGAGACTGAGTACCGTCTTATCGCTGTTGTTACAAACGAGGATGGTCTCACTGTTATCTTCGACCACAAGATTACTACTGCTGAGACTCAGCCCCACCCCTCAATGGAGAATTGGGTTGGCCTTTGGGAGGTAACTACCGAGCAGGCATTTGTTATTCCTGCTGCTGAAGATGAGCCTATCTACCTAACTGATCAGACTAACACAGTAGGTGTTGAGATTGTTCCCGCCCTTGATTACGCTTACAACGCTGTTGCTATCTATGGCTTGAGCGTTGCTGATCCTGAGGGAACTCCTGCTCTTGGTCTTGTGGGCACAGCTGAAGATGGTAGCGATGTTCTCCAGCTTGTAAACTGGCTTTCTGTTGGTGCTGCTCAGGATGGTAGCTACTACATGATCTGGAACTCATGGAGTGACGTTACACTTAGCGATGGCACTACCGGATACTACCTCGTATCTGGCGAGTATCCTGCATTCACTGTAAACAATGGCGTTGGCTATCCTTACGAGGGTTCACTCGATGGTGGTGGCACCTTCAAGGTTCTTGCATGGGACATCTACGCTTACGATGCAAGTGGTAGCTTGCTTGGTTGGTTCTATGAGGAGGGCGTGGACATTTACCTCAATGCAGGCACACAGACTTGGACTCGTGTAGAGGCTGTTCCCTCTGCTCAGAGCATGCGTGCTCCCGTTAACTTCAACGTTAACTCAGTAGTTCTTCCCAGCTTGGTTGCTATGTAATCAATAGTTTGGAGATAAACATTGGGCGTGATAGTTTCGACTATCACGCCTTTTTTATGTGGTAATGATGCACTATTGGAGTAACCCCGCTTAGCTGTAATCTGTGGGCTCTGTGAGTTATATGGGTTAGAGGGGTCAGATGAGCTATATGAGTTCTGTGGGGCTCGCGGCAGATATTGTTGCGGGCTGTGGGTTGTGGTAGTGGCTGAGTATTTCGCGAGGCTCGCGGCCAGTAGGTCTTTGTCCACCTGACTCACCGAACCCATATAACACATATAACCAATCTGACCCACTTAACCCATTTACCCACATAACCCACCGACTGGCAACACAAGGCCCTAATTTGTTGTCAGAAGGGGTTAGATTTGGCCTATCACAAAAGAAGAGTCCTCGGGATAGGACTAAAACGTACAGCCCGAGGTAGGTATATTTAGGGATGGGTGGAGAATGACCCATTACCACAAGAAATAATTTGTTGTCAGAAGGGGTTAGGCTTGGTCTCGACATGAAATCAGCCCAGATGGGACATACTTAAGCGTATTTCCCATTCGGGCTGATGATTGAGAGGCCGAGAATGACCCCTTATCACAACAAATTACGAATTAGAAGTATTTAATATCCTTATCCTCTATCGCTGAAATCAAGTTATTCGCTGCTGATGATGCACCGATACGGAAGAGATCGGTAGTGAGCCACTCATCGCCCAAAACCTCCTCGACGATAGTATAATAGAGTGCGGCATCCTCAGGAGTACGCACGCCTCCAGCAGCCTTAAAGCCGACCTTGCGACCGGTCATATTGTAGTAGTCCTTGATGGCATGACACATGACAAATGCAGCCTCAGGTGTTGCGGCAACGTCAATCTTGCCAGTAGATGTCTTGACGAAGTCGGCACCTGCAAACATCGACACGAGCGATGCACGGCGTATAAGCTCGGGGCTCTTGAGTGCTCCCGACTCGATGATAACCTTAAGGACAACATCATTAGCCTCCTCTCTGAGCACCTCGACCTCGCTGGCAGCCTCAGCCTCGTGGCCAGCAATCATAAGGCCTGGGTTAAGGACGATATCTATCTCATCAGCACCATTTTCGATAGCCATAGCTACCTCCAAGGCCTTAACCTCAATGAAACTCTGCGACGCAGGGAATGCACCCGCAACACTCGTAATACGCATAGGCGTACCATCAATCTCGAGGCCTACGGTCTCAACAAAGGGAGGATATACGCATATTGAGGCGACATTCGGGATGTTGGGATACTTCTCGTAGAAGTCGACAGCTTTACGGACAAAGGCCTGCACAGACTCCTGCGAGTCGGTACATGACAACGTAGTAAGGTCAATGGCCGAGTAACAGAACTTGTAGACATCGACATTACCATTACGATTAGCTGCCATCTTAATCTTAGCAACCTCCTTAGCTACCTGTGCCTCGGTGTGTGCCGGAGCATATTTCTCTAACTCTTTAACGTAGTCCATAGCGGAAACACCTTAAAATTACTTTTGTAATTACAAATATACACAATTTTCCCGATATACACAAACAACACTCCATTTTTTTCACGAATGAATCAGCGGAAAATATCTATAAAAAAGTAGGCCACCAGAGTAATATCTGATGGCCTACAATTTGTGAGTTGCTCGAAACTACTTTGCGTACGATACCGAGCGTGTCTCGCGGATAACGGTGATCTTCACCTGACCAGGATATGTCATCTCGTCCTGGATCTTCTTGGCTATGTCGTGTGACAATGCCTCAGACTCCTGATCCGAGAGCTTATCTGCGCCAACAATCACGCGAAGCTCACGACCGGCCTGAATAGCGTAGGTCTTAACAACGCCAGGATATGAGAGAGCGATACCCTCCATCTCCTTCAGACGCTTGATGTACGACTCAACAACCTCGCGTCGAGCACCTGGACGAGCGCCCGAGATAGCATCGCAAACCTGGATGATAGGTGCAATAAGCGATGTCATCTCCACCTCGTCGTGGTGAGCACCGACAGCGTTGCATACGTCGGGCTTCTCCTTGTACTTCTCTGCGAGCTTCATACCGATAATTGCGTGTGGCAATTCGGGCTCGTCATCGGGCACCTTGCCTATATCGTGCAAGAGACCTGCACGGCGTGCAGCCTTAGGATTAAGGCCGAGCTCGGCAGCCATGATACCAGCGAGGTTCGCTGTCTCGCGAGCATGCTGCAACAGGTTCTGGCCATACGACGAGCGGTACTTCATCTTACCAATCAGACGGATAAGCTCGGGGTGTAGGCCGTGGATACCGAGGTCAATAGTTGTACGCTTACCCACCTCGACGATCTCCTCCTCGATCTGCTTCTTAACCTTGGCCACAACCTCCTCAATACGTGCGGGGTGGATACGGCCATCGGTAACAAGCTGGTGCAGAGCCAAGCGTGCAATCTCACGACGCACAGGGTCGAAGCCCGAGAGGATGATTGCCTCAGGGGTATCGTCGACGATAATCTCGATGCCCGTAGCGGCC
>CALBKP010000062.1 GCA_937895825.1 uncultured Alistipes sp.
AGATTCGCTCGACGCTCGACTATGTGGCAGAGCGCTGGGGCGACTTCGATATGAGGGATGCTGTGCCCGCACCGCTGTCGCACGAGGTGTAGGTCGTGCGCATTACTCAAGCAACACATTCAGTCTATATAACCACTAACAAGAAAGGCCACCCCAATCGGGGTGGCCTATATATCACATCTCGGCAGCCGATTATTTCTTAGCCTCCTCAACAGATACCTTGCGGAACTCCTTGAGAAGCTTTGTGAGCTCCAAAGCGGCCTTACGTGCGCGTGTACCAGCTGCCTTATTGTTCTTCTCTACCTGAGCTGCTGCGTTAGTTGCAAATGCCTCATACTGTGCGGCGATGTTTTCTACTAAAGTCTTCATATCATTAATTGTATTATAAGGTTTTTCGTTTGGCAAAGTTATAAAATATTTTTGTTTTGCAACTATTTTTCAAAAAAAAATGGCTCTAAAGCCGTGATTTTCCGACGAATTGCATAAAAACCGTGGCCACGATAGCTTATGGCGCATATTTGCGTCTTACACTCCTATAAGATAAAATCCCTATAAATGGGGATTGCACGCTTACGTCATAATTTGTATCTTTGTGCCCAAAATAAATATATATAAGTATAAATGCGCCTAAGTGAGTTAAAAACAGGAGATACGGCCACCGTTGTTAAGGTCCTCGGCTATGGGGGCTTCCGTCGTCGTATCTTGGAGATGGGCTTTGTGCGTGGTCAGGAGGTTAAGGTCATCCTCGATGCACCGCTTAAGGATCCCATCGAGTATCACATCATGGGCTACGATATATCGCTTCGACGCAAGGAGGCAGAGATGATTGTCGTCATGACACGCGAGGAGGCTGAAAAGCTACGTGCCACGGAGGCCTCGTCGGTGGTCGATAGCTGCGACGTTATGGAGTATGCTGTGGGTAGTAGCCATACGCATATAAGCGTGGGCTTGGTGGGTAACCCCAACTCGGGTAAGACCTCGCTCTTCAATACACTTTGTGGCCGTAGCGAGCACGTTGGTAATTATAGCGGTGTTACGGTCGATGCCAAGCGTGGTGAGCTGAAGTATCGTGGCTATACCATCGAGATTACTGACCTGCCAGGTACATACGCCCTCTCGGCATACTCGCCAGAGGAGGTCTATGTGCGTCGTCATATCGTAGATAACACCCCTGATGTAATCATAAATACGGTTGTTGCCTCGAACCTCGAACGCAACCTATACCTTACCACCGAGCTTATCGACATAAGCCCTAAGATGGTCATCGCCCTGAATATGTACGACGAGCTGGAGCGTAGCGGTGCGCAGTTTGACCATGAGGCTCTTGGCGAGATGATTGGTGTGCCTATCGTCCCCGTCGTAGCACCATCTGGCAAGGGGTTAGAAGAGTTGTTGGATGCCGTTATCGCTGTACATGAGAATAGCGACAGACGTGTCCGACATATCCACATCGGCTATGGCTCGGTCATCGAGGAGAGCATGGAGCCGCTCAATGGCGATATGCGTCGTCACCATGAGGAGCTCCCCGCACACTTCCCACCGCGTTACTACGCCCTGAAACTTATTGAGGGCGATAGGGAGGTTGCAGCCTTGCTACAGTCGTCGCCCCACTACGACCGCTGGTTAACCATGGCCGAGCGAGCACGCACAGACATAGAGCAGTCGTTGGGAGAGGATATAGAGACGGCACTTGCCAGCCAGAAGTATGGCTTTATCTCGGGTGCGCTGAAGGAGACATATACCGCCTCGGAGCGTAAGCGCGACACCTTTGGCGATAGGCTCGATGCCATCGTCACACACCGCGTCTGGGGCTTCCCTATATTCTTCGCCTTGATGTGGTTTATGTTCTACTGCACCTTTACGCTTGGTGCTTATCCGCAGGAGTGGATAGATGCAGGCGTTGGATGGCTCTACGATACGGTACGTGGCATGATGGCCGAGGGGCCTCTGCGAGATATGCTCACTGATGGTGTTATCAGTGGCGTAGGTAGTGTTTTGGTGTTCTTGCCGAACATTATGATTCTCTACCTCTTCATCTCGTTCCTCGAGGATTCGGGATACTTGGCACGCGCAGCCTTTATCATGGATAAGGTCATGCACCATATGGGTGTCCACGGCAAGTCGTTTATACCTATGGTCATGGGCTTTGGTTGTAATGTGCCCGCCGTTATGGCGTGTCGTACCATTGAGTGCCGCACCTCGCGCCTTATAACCATTATGGTTGTCCCCTTCATGTCGTGCAGCGCGCGACTGCCTATCTATATGATGATTGTGGGTACGTTCTTCCCCTCGCATGCTGGCACGGTGCTCTTCTTGCTCTACGTTTTTGGTATGCTTATGGCCGTTGTATCGGCACGTCTGATGCGTAGGTTTATGTTCAGAGAGCAGGAGGCACCATTTGTTATGGAGCTATCTCCCTATCGTATGCCTACGGCCAAGACCACTGTGCGCCACATGTGGAGCAAGTGCGTCCAGTACCTACGTAAGATGGGAGGACTTATCCTTATCGCCTCTATCGTGGTGTGGCTCTTGAGCTACTACCCGCGTCCTGAGTATAGCAACTCAGACTCAGAAGCTCCACACTATGAGCTCTCGTATATGGGACGCATAGGTCAGTTCTGTAACCCCGTGTTCGAGCCTATGGATATGGAGTGGCAGGCAACCGTTGCTCTTATTTCGGGTATTCCGGCCAAGGAGATTGTCGTAAGTACTATGAACGTGCTTTATGCGCAACCAGGCGACGAGACACCAGCCAGCGATGATGAACTATCGCCCAGCGTGAGTCAGCGTATTGCTGGCAGCATGTCTACACCTACGGCTGTGGCATTCCTACTCTTTGCGCTGCTCTACCTGCCATGTGTCGCTACGATTATGGCCATCGGCTCGGAGCTGAACTGGCGTTGGGCAGTGGGGTCAGCACTATACAATACGGGCATTGCGTGGCTTATTGCCTGGATAGCCTTCCACATAACACAATGGCTTGCGTAGTATGAGTGGACAGGAGTGGGCAGTGGCTGTCGTGGCCGTGGTTGTTGGTGTTGTGCTGGTACGCAAGGTGTGGCGTTTCTTCCGTTGTCCCACGGCAACGAGTTGCGACGGATGCACTAAGGAGTGTAGCCACCGACGTAAGTAGCGAGGTGGCATATAGGCTGTGGATGTGAAGAATATGCCGTTAGGCTTTGTAAAAGGAATAAAGACGAGAACCGAGTGGTCTCGTCTTTATTTATGTCCGTTAGTGAATTACTCGCTACTTAATTATTTAAGAGGTGTTACTCGGCAGCCTTCTCTTCGCGACGTTTGTCGTTTATACGCATCAGCTTACGTATCGACTGAGCTAAACGCTGAGGCTCGATGTTACGCTTAATCACTGAGTCGTGTGCCAGCGATATTCCTCCCGTTTCCTCAGATACGGCAATGATGATGGCATCCGACACCTCGCTCATGCCAAGGGCTGCGCGGTGACGCATGCCGTACGACTTGGGCACCTCCTGACGTGTTACGGGAAGCACACATTTTGCCGCCACGATACGGTCGCCACTGATGATCATAGCTCCGTCGTGCAACGGTGCATTCTTGAAGAATACGTTCTCGATAAGCGATGTCGATACCTTAGCATCAATAGATATGCCACTCTCCTCGACAATGCCAAGGTCGTTCGACTGCTTGATAATGATCAATGCTCCCACCTTCTGCTCGCCCATCTCCTGACATGCTGTGACGATGGGTGCGAGGTCAATCTCGCTCTCACCCTTACGGCTGCGTAGGTTAAATATCTTCGTAAGCCACTCGAAGCGCTCACGCTGACGGCCAATTACCTGGAGAAAGTGGCGTATCTCAGGCTGGAAGATTACAAGTATGGCCAACATACCGACAGAGATTATCTGTCCGAGGATATTCGAGAAGAGCACAAGGTTGAAGGTCTTTACCAATATCCACACGAGGTAGATGACAAATATACCAACCATGATATACGGAGCACTTGTCCCCTTCATTGCGCGATAGAGGCCATAGAGCAACGATGCCACCAGTACAATGTCTATAATGTCAACAAACGTGATAGGTATAAATCCCATAGTCTGAGGTCTTTTTTTGCTTTACGGCGCGAAATTAGTCAAAAAAATACCGACTTGCAAGAGCAAATCGGTAAAAATTTATCGCCGCAGGATAAAAGCCTACTCCTCGGTTGCAGCCTCCGCAGTATAGAGTTCGTCAACCTTCTTGAGGATGATGTCCGAGATGTTGAGCGTAGGATCAGAGTCAACCACAGATACGGCGTTGAGAATCATCTTGTAACGGTGGTCAGCGTTAATCTCGTCGATGGCACGACGTGTGAGGTCCTGGAAACGGTTCATGAGCACCATCTGCTCCTCGCCCAAGGCACGCTCCTCCTCCTGGAGTGTCTGTGTCTCGCTCTGTACGGTTGTCTGAAGTGCGTTCATGCGCGACTGGATAGAGTTGCCCTTCTTCTGCAACTCCTCCTGCTTCTGCTGAGCGTTGAGCGTGGTTATAAGACCCTTAGCATAGTCCTGCTCAAGTTTTGCAGCATCAGCCTGGAGCTTGTTGTACTCGGCAGCAAGTCCCTGTTCCTTCTTAGCCCAGCCCTCTTGTGCTGCTACCATCTTCTGCTCGAATGCCTGCACCTTGGTCTCGAGGCTCTTACCATCCGAGGCGTAGAGCTTGCTCGATGCCATGATGTAGTCGAGGTCAATATATACAACATCACCACTTGCCACACACTCCACGGTGCGAACTTCCGTAGTGTCGCTTGCTGCTACTGCACTCTCCTTCTCTTTGGTCTCAGCACCACCACACGATACCATCATTGCTGCGGCTGCGAAGCCCAATAAAAGTGTCTTTTTCATAATTATATCACGTTGTTTAGTTAAATTTCGTAATTCAAAACACAAAGGTACGAAAATTTATTTACTTTTGTAGAAAATTTATAATTATTTTCACTTGATACCGTATCGTTATGTACGAATATATCACTGGTAAGGTTGCGGAGGCTACACCTACATACGCTATAATTGAGGCTGCGGGCGTTGGTTACTTCATCAATATCTCGCTTAAGACCTACTCGGATATAGAGCACAGCGCCGAGGCCAAGCTCTACGTACACTTCATTGTGCGCGAGGATCAGCAGACACTCTATGGCTTTAGCTCGAAGATCGAGCGCGAACTCTTCCGTCAGCTTATCAGTGTCTCGGGCGTGGGAGGTAATACGGCACGTATGATTCTATCGACCTACTCGCCACGCGAGCTTCAGAATATAATCGCCACGGAGAATGCCGTGTTATTAAAGAATGTTAAGGGCTTAGGTCTTAAGACGGCACAGAAGATTATCGTCGAGCTCTCGGGTAAGATGCTCGAACTTGCCGGTGAGTTTACCACTTTGCAGCCCACAAGTACGAAAAACTCCGAGGTCTACGACGAGGCTATGGCAGCACTCTCGATGCTCGGTTTCCAGAAGAGCCAGTCGGATAAGGCGCTCACGGCCATCTTCAAGGAGAGTCCCACACTTGGTGTCGAGGATGCTATCCGTGCTGCGTTGAAGCGTTTGTAGCGAGGTGAATGGCTGTCCACAGGGTGTTTTCACTTTTTCTAAAGAAAAAAGTGGAGTGTGGCAAAATATTTATTACCTTTGTACGATTATTATATTATGAAAAATTTTCGTCACATAACGTTTGCGGTTGTTGCTCTTGTGGCAACACTCCTCGGTGTGGGTTGTAGCAACGACACCGACACGGTACTTACCTCGCAGCAGTCATCTATCGAGAAATACCTTACTGGCTCA
>CALBKP010000063.1 GCA_937895825.1 uncultured Alistipes sp.
CATCCAGCGATACAAAGGTCTTGGTGAGATGAACGCCCAGCAGCTCTGGGATACCACCATGAACCCCGACACACGCATTCTACGTCAGGTTACGGTGGAGAATGCTGCCGAGGCCGACCGCATATTCTCAATGCTTATGGGCGACGAGGTGCCACCCCGCCGCGAGTTTATCGAGAAGAACGCGCACTACGCCAACATCGACGCTTAAACAGAATGAACTAAGGGGGTTGCGCCAATGGTGTGACCCCCAATTTATAAACTACCCCGCTATGAACGTAACAGTAATCGGTGTCGCTGGCGGCACAGGCTCAGGCAAGTCGACACTCGTGAAGCGCCTCCAGGAGGCCTTCCTTAACGACGACGTGGCAACGCTCTGCCACGACTTCTACTATAAGGCTCACCCCGAACTCACATACGAGGAGCGCACCAAGCTCAACTACGACCACCCCGCCGCGTTCGATACCGACATGCTCGTTGAGCATATCCGCACGCTCAAGTCCAACGTACCCATCGAGCACCCCGTCTACTCGTTCGTGGAGCACAACCGCACCGACGAGCGTGTCATGGTCAAGCCCTCAAGGGTCATCATAGTTGACGGCATCCTAATCTTTGAGAATAAGGAGCTTCGCGACCTTATGGACATCAAGGTCTTTGTCGACACAGATGCCGACGTGCGCCTTGCCCGCCGAATCCTTAGAGATGTATGCGAGCGTGGCCGCACCATGCAGTCCGTCATCGACCAGTACACCACCACCGTCAAGCCCATGCACGAGGAGTTTGTCGAGCCATCGAAGAAGTACGCCGACGTTATCATCCCCGAGGGCGGCTTCAACTCCGTGGCCGTGGGTATGCTTATACAGAACATCCGCTCACTTATAGATAATAAGTAATCGCTATGCGTAATATTTACATGTTTGCGGCCCTTGTTGCCGCCGTCGCCACTATGGCATGCTGTCCTAAGGAGGATACCACAGCTACTGACTACGATTACCTCGTTCTCGCATCGGAGAGCGTGATGCAGTCACCCGACTGGGCTGCCGTTGCCGAGTCCCTCGCCGAGAAACACTCGGCCGATATTGTCACCTACCCCACCTCGCCACGTGACGTTATGGATGCCATCCGCGAGGCCTACCCGCGCTATGTTGCCATCGTCGATATGCCCGAGAACATAGGTCGTGACTTCGTTATCGACCTCCACCGCCTCGCCCGCACCGTAGATGGGGATATCTATGCCGATTTCCTCTGGGGTATCATCACGGGCTACGATGCCGCTGCTGCCCAGCGCATGGTGGATAACAGCACCGAGCCCCTCGTTGTCAAGGATGCCGTGGCAACAATCATGGAGCTCAACTCGGCAAAATGGTTCGACAACTACGCCTGGGTCGACGACCACACCAAGGGTCTCTGGGGCGAGAAGCGTGGCCGCAATGCAGCGATTACGACCGATACGGTTGCCCCCGACCAGGTGCTTCTGAAGTTTAAGTCGCTGTACGAGGCCTACGACCCCGACCTCGTTGTCACTGCCGCCCACGCTACGCAGGAGAACCTCGAGATGCCCTACTCGCTCGGCCACTTCAAGCCCCGCGAGGGCAGACTCTATGCTCATAACATCTTCACCGACGAGGAGTTAGACATCACCGAGAGCGGCAAGCGCAGGGTATATACCGCCGTTGGCAACTGCCTTATCGGCGACGTGAACAACACGAAGGAGAGCATGGCTATCGCCTGGATGAATGGCTCGAACGCCGCCACTATGGTTGGCTACGTCGTGACCACATGGCATGGCCGTAATGGCTGGGGTGCGCTGAAGTACTGGGTCACAAACCCCGAGCGTTACACCCTCGCCGAGGCCACCTACCTTAACCAGCAGGATATGCTCCACCAGCACCACCAGTGGACTCCTGCGCTCTACGACGAGCTCTACAACTTCTCGTCCGACGACTTCTGGACAGAGCTCGAGATTGCCGGCACACGCCTCTCGGAGGTTGTTGGCCGCGAGATTGACTTCAACGCCGCCGAGGATTGGGATATGATCGGCTTCTGGCACGACCGCGACGTGTTGGCCTACTACGGCGACCCCAAGTGGAATGTACGCCTCCAGCCCGTAGCCGAGGAGTGCGACTACACCGTCACATCGGCTATGCGCGATGGCGAGTATGTTATCACCGTGACTACCGACGAGGACTTCAACCTCCAGCGCATGCAGGGCGATAAGTTCAAGCAGGAGCATGTCCTCGACCTGCCGTTCAGCTACTTCCTCCCCGAGCGCCTCACAAACCCACGCTTGGCTGAGGGCCAGGAGTGGAACGCTGTCGTGGATGAGAACTTCGTGCTGGTCTACAACCCCGCCTTCGAGCCTGGTAAGAGCTACGAGATTCGCCTCACGGTGGAGTAATCCACACTATACATACAAAAGAGTAGCGGGTAGTCCATTCGAGGCTACCCGCTTCTTTTACACCTTTATAGCTCCGCTACTCACACATCTCGAAGATGCGCTCAACGTCTGTGGGGGTCAGCGTCTTGAAGCCCTTGATGTCGCCATAGCGACACGCCTTCTTTGCCATCATGGCATAGTCCTCGCGCTTGATGCCCACCTCGGTAAAGGTGCGCTGGAGTCCGAGCGTGTCGAACAAGAACTCTGCAGTCAGACGTATGCTCTCCTTGGCGATGGCCATCTTATCCAACGACGCATCAATACCAAAGACATTGATACCATACTGAACATACTTATCTACGTTCGTCTCATCCAAGCAATACTCCATCCAGCGTGGCGTGAGGATAGCAAGACCGAGGCCGTGCGTGATGTCGTAGACGGCCGAGAGCTCATGCTCCATAGGGTGACAGCTCCACGCCTTGCGCTTGCCGCCGTTGATGAAGCCGTTGATAGCCCACGACGAGGTCCACATAAGGTTGGCACGTGCCTCGTAGTTCTCGGGCTCACGCAGAGCAACAGGCGCATATTTAACGATGGTCTTGAGCATACCCTCCATAAAGCAGTCGAGCATAAAGAGATCCTCCTGCGTGTTGAAATATACCTCTATAATATGCGACATCATATCCGCCGCACCACACGCCGTCTGGAACTTGCTCACCGAGTATGTCAGCGTTGGGTCGAGGAACGACACACGTGGCTGCAATGCCGGAGCCAAGCGGCCGAGCTTATCGCCCGTGGCGAGGTTCGAGATGACACCTCCCGAATCCATCTCCGAGCCCGTAGCCGAGAGTGTGAGGATGGTGACCAGCGGCAACGCCCTCTCAATAGGCTTAGCCTCGGCACCGAAGAACTCCCACGCATCGTGGTCAACGCATGCACCCGCCGCCATAAACTTCGTGGCATCCAACGTCGAGCCACCACCTACGGCCAACAGCACGTCGATAGCGTGCTCCTTGCACATACGCGCACCCTCTCTCACCGACTCAATGCGCGGATTGGGCTCTATGCCCGAGAGCTCGAATACCTCCAATTCAGCGTTAGATAACTCCTCGATAACCCTGTCGTACAAGCCAATACGCTTGATAGAGCCACCGCCATATGTGAGCAATACGCGCTTACCAAACTTAGCAAGCTCCTTACCGAGATGCTGCAACTGGTTCTCACCGAAATATACCTTCGTGGGTATGTTATAAACAAAAGAATTCATAATTCAAGACTAATTAATAGGTTCAGATAGCAAAGATAGGATTTTTTTTATATCTTTGCAACGCATTTTTGCATTTAACCGATACAGTTCATTAGACCATGTTGAGTAGAAGATTGCTCAGAGTGAAGGTTGCGAAGAACCTTTACGCACATCTTAAGTCAGGCTCCGATAACCTCAAGGCTTCGGAGAAGAATCTCGTTGAATCTATCGATAAAGCATACGACCTCTACTTTCAGATGATGTCACTCATCGTCGAGGTGGCTCATTATGCCGAGTCGCGCATCGAGATAAACAAGAACAAGAAGCTCCCCACATACGAGGACCTCAATCCCAACCGTCGCTTCGTCGACAACGCCGTAATCCACCTTATCGCCACAAGCGACTCGGTGAACGATGTTATCGCACGCCGTAAGCTCTCGTGGGCACCATATAGCGACGCTATTAAGGATGTGTACAACCGCATGGTCGAGTCGGAGTATTACAAAAAGTATATGTCGGCCTCGATCTGCACATTCTCCGACGACCGTCGCTTTGTCGAGGAGTTCTTCACCTCACTCGAGGAGGATGAGGCACTCAACGACGTGGTCAACGACATGTCGCTTCTCTGGACTGACGACTACGGCTTCGCCCTCTATATGGCCGTTCGTACGGTACAGAATTTGAAGCAGAGCCACACCGAGGTTAAGGTATTGCCCAAGTTCAAGAACGAGGAGGACCTCGACTTCGCCAAGACCCTATTCATCAAGGCGCTTGTTAACTTTGAGGACAACCAGGAGATCGTCGATAAGTACTCAAGCAACTGGGATGTCGAGCGCGTGGTATTCATGGATAGCCTGATCCTCTCTATCGCCCTCGCCGAGTTAATCTACTTCGAGTCTATCCCCGTGAAGGTGACCCTCGACGAGTGGATCGACATCGCGAAGTACTACTCTTCACCCACAAGTAGCAACTTCGTGAATGGCGTACTCGATAAGATTGTCAACGACCTCCAGCAGGATGGTCGCATCAAGAAGAGCGGCCGCGGCCTACTGTAATAGCCGAAGAGCATGAGGCGTAGAGTTGCTATTGGCATTGCCGTCATCGTTGTTGCTGTTGCAGCCTTTGTTGCGGTGCGTATCATCGACTCTACGTCGGACAACCGTCAAAGAGCTGCCGAGGCTACCGCTACGGAGGAGAGATTTCAAGGTATCACAGCCGAGATACGGGGCGATAGTCTCTGTGAGGTATTGGTTGACATCGGCAACGTACCATACTCCGCAACAGTAGTAAAGAGCCTACGCCTAACCAACGCTACCGACTCTCCGTTGGTCCTTGTCGACTACTCCACGCAGTGCCGCTGCATGTGGTTGGAGTTCGACCACAGTCCGATAGCAGAGGGTGACAGCCGCGACATCGAGCTATATTTCGACTCACGTGGCGAGTGGGGCTCGGTGGGCAACTATATGGAGATCACCACCTCGCGCGATGATGCCCCCGTGGTGCTGTGGATATCCGCCGAAGTGGAGTAATATTTATCCCTTTGGATGTATATTTTGCCGAGATAATAAAATTATGTACCTTTGCGTTTGTTACGTAAGTAATGCAAACAAATAACATTAAACTATAAAGACTATGAACTTACTTTTCATTCAAAATGAGCCTGCCGTTGAGCAGGTTGTTGACACAGCTGTTGAGGCACAGCCTGCAGGTGGTGGCTACACCTTCTGGATTATGATTATCGCTATGATTGCCATCATGTACTTCTTCATGTGGCGTCCCGAGTCTAAGCGTCGTAAGCAGATGGAGAACTTCCGCAAGGGCTTGAAAAAGGGTGATAAGATTATAACTGCCGGTGGTATCTATGGTGTTGTCAAGGAGGTTCAGGAGACATCACTCCTTATCGAGGTTGACAGCAACGTAACACTTCGTATCGACAAGAATATGGTTGTTGGTGACCCCGCAAACGGCATCCGCCAGTAATCATTCGCCATATTGATTGAAGCAGCCATCCGAACAGGTGGCTGTTTTTTTTTTGTACTTAAGGAGTGTATTACCTACTTTTACTAATAAACCCGACATCCTCCACTAAGCAAAAAAGGCAACTGATTACAGTTGCCTTTGCTTGTGGAGGATATGAGATTCGAACTCACGACCTCTTGCATGCCATGCAAGCGCTC
>CALBKP010000064.1 GCA_937895825.1 uncultured Alistipes sp.
CGTTCTCGGTGATTACGCCCTGGAATTTGTCAGCTACCTCCTGCACCTGTGCGTCTGAGAGGACGGGAGTGACAATGAAAACGGTTTCGTAATTGTTCATACGTCTAATAATTAGTTAATTGTTTTTGCATAATGCGGTGCAAAGGTAGCAATATTTTTTGAATTAGCAAGTTGTATCCATCTTTTTTATGGTTCAGCCTCAATATTATCCTAAATAAAATTGCATAAATCAGAAATTATTGTTATATTCGCGTATCATTGTTCAGATTTATTGATATTTTCGCCTGAGATTATCTTTATAAAATAAAACATAAATACGTGTATGAATAATAGAGTCGTTGTAGGTATTCTTGCCTTACTTTTTGTCGTTGCCTGTACCCGAGTTGACACCGTATGTGTTACGGATGATATGCTTAATGGCGATTACGTTACGTTTAACACAACTATCGCTCCAACACGAGCCACGGAGCTTTTGTTCGAGAATGCTGACTTGATTAGCATCTTTGCTACCGATGCCGTGGATGGTATGTTGCAGTCGAATAATTTTGCTGATAATTGTAAATATCAGTTTGTGTCGCAACAATTTGTTCCTGCAACATCAGGTGATGGTATCATCTATTCAGATGCCAGCTATCCGTTGACCTACTATGCCCTGTATCCATATTCGAGCGATTATGTATCATCAGTTATTAGCTTTACGGTAGCTGAGGATCAGACTTCGCCGACCAGTTATTTCAATAGCAATTTGATGTATGCACGTAGCGAGCCATCTGATAGTGGTCAGGTGGAGTTAGCATTTGACCACATGATGAGTAAGCTGGTTATTAATATACATGGTGATAATCTCCCGATTGGTACTCATGAGGCCTTCCTTGATAATGTCTACCGCTCATGCAATGTCGACCTAAATACCAAGCAGGTATCTATTGCTGGCAGCACATCTTATATTGAGGCATCGGCCAATGGTACTAATAGTTTTAGGGCGTTGTTCCCAGCGCAGGTAATTTTGGCTGGTACAGAGTTCTTCTACTTTTTTATCGGTGAGCAAGGATGGCTATGGACTCCGACCGAGACGATAATATTTATGCCTGGTGTGGAGTATGTCTACGATTTATATTTGAACTAACATATTATTAACTTTAATCAATTACACTATGAAAAGACATTTATCTTACCTGCTTGTAGCGATGATGTTCGTTACATCATGTTCTAAGTTGCCCGATGGCGACCAGCCAGTGAATCCTACGCCCAACCCTACGCCTGAAGAGGTAAGCGTATCCTTCAGACCTACGATTAACCCATCGACCCGTGCTACTGACATTGAGTTTGAGCGTGGAGATAAGATCAGCGTGTTTGCTTCTGAGTACAATGGTATCTATGAAGATAACTATGCTGAGAACGTGGAGTATGTTTACGAGGATGGCCTCTTTACAACCAACGACAGACTTACTTATCCTGATGAGCAGTCGGGACTTGCTTTCTATGCCGTATATCCTTATGATATTTACAGCGCGCCATCGTTTAACTTCTACGTTAATACTGATCAGAGTACTCATGAGAAATATACAGACAGCGATCTTATGACATCCTCAAACATCGGCTATAATGAGGAGATCGTCCATTTGGAGTTCAACCACAGGCTTTCGAAGATTGTCATCAACCTCAATCAGGAGAATCTCCCCGCTGGTAGTCAGTCGTTGAGATTCAAGAATGTTTACTGCGGTGCTCAGGCCAATTTGTCAAGCAATACGTACAATGCTTTGCCTAATTCAGACCGCACGGATATCGTTGCATCGTCTAATGGTACAAATAGTTTCAAGGCAATTCTTCCTCCTCAGACTATCGAGGCAGGTGAGATATTTGCTGAGATTACCATTGGTAACAAGACATACTCTTGGCAGGTTGATAATAACCTTATCTTCAATTCTGGCGTGGAGTACACTTATACGCTCTACTTCAGCAAGGATAGTGTTAAGTTTACAAGCTATATAAACCCGTGGAATACACCATCGGATGTCGAGTCTGTTATCCCTGAGGAGTATATTACGCTTTTGGAGCCCTATATCACAATATATAAGGGTGTGACACCTCCTAACATCGAAGGTACATATTTGAGTGCGCCACATTCGTTGTACTATGATTCACGGGGTGGTAATTATACCTTTGCTGATGAGTATCTCATGTTCTACAACCAGTCTTCAAACAATACGCTTAATATGATGGCAACGCAGATGCTTGGCGATTTGTCAACTGCTGATGGTGTATTTATTTCTGGTAGTGACAACAACTTTACAATCTACTTTAACGAGTACACATCTTATGATGATGATTCATGGCTAACAGTTGCTACAATTATCTCTGGTACTAAGAGAGGTAGCTATATTGATAACTTCCGTAGAGCTTTTGTTGTCCTTAGCGACTATGATCCTAATGATAGATTCATGGACGTTGGTGATTATCGAGTAATCTACGATGGTGACTACGTATCTGAGCAAGTGGATTGGCCTCTTGATAACACTCGTGCTAATGCTGGAGTCGAGGGAGTATCGATTTATGCGAGGTAGAGGAGCTCGGTAGGAGGTGACTCTTACGCAACTTATGTCATATGAGGCTGAATAAAAGGTCTATCTATAAAGTTATGCTTGCACCCATAATCCTCATTTACGCCTAAGTAAATTGCGGCCTGTGTGGTTAGCAGACAGAAATACCATATTTTTGTTCAACCTCCCAACAAGGTGGGGATGGCTAATATATCGTTTAGCCTCCCCATCTTATCGTTTTAAGGCGAGGATGCGGAAATAGGCAGCCACCGCCACTACTCCGCCTCGAAAACCTCTTTGCCGAGGCCACAGATGGGGCATACCCAATCGTCGGGGAGTGCTTCAAAAGGTGTGCCTGCGGCGATGCCATTCTCTGGGTCGCCAACCTCGGGGTCATAGACATAGTCACAAGCAGTACATACATATTTTTTCATAGCTGTAGAGGTATTAGGTGTTAGTTAAATAGCCAGATGTAGAAGTTAAGGTATGTGGCCAGGCACAACCACACGAGGTAGGGTATCATCAGGAGTGATGCTAAGCGGCTGATGTGCCACGTGAAGATAGTGTAGCTAAGCACTGCGATATCAAGCATCAGTATTATTGCAAGACCCGACACGGGTGATTGCATAAAGAAGAACATAGGGCTCCAGAGAAAGTTCAGTGCCAACTGTAAGAACCATAGCCCGCGAAACCTACGGTTGCCCAGATCCCATAGTCTGCCGTAGGATAGTCCCATACATATATATATTATACTCCACGCGATAGGGAACACAGCATTTGGAGGTGTTATGCTCGGCTTATCGAGCAGTGGGTACCACTCAACGAGTGCATCACGTTGGAAAAGCATAGCTGCCCAGCCTACGGCAAAGCATAGGATAATGGGGAGAACGTATTTCATTAAGCGTTTCATAGACGTAGAGTTTACCTCGTAGACATGCAAATAGCGTTCCAATGTTGTGTGTATATATACAACAACTGCCCCACCTCGAAAGGTAGGGCAGTTATGTTGATAGTTGGTCTAATGTTACTCAGCAACCTCCTCGGTAGCCTCCTCCGCAGCAACCTCAGTCTCAGCAGTCTCAGCAGCCTCAGCGGTCTCAGCAGTAGCATCAGCCTCGATGGTGATATCCTCGTCACCTACGGTGATCTCCTCCTCCAAAACTACTGTTGCGCTGTCAACACCGGCAGCAACCTCAGATGCACCAATAGCACCCTGGTTGTCATCAGCCTTGGGAAGTGCGATAACAGAGAGAAGCGTGAAGAATACGATGGCAGCAACCATTGCCCAAGTAAACTTCTCAAGGAAATCGGTGGTCTGACGAACACCCATAGTCTGGTTTGCAGCACCGAAGTTAGCAGCCATGCCGCTCTTGGGGCTCTGAACCAACACTGCAAGTATCAACAAGATACTTGCGATAACAATCATAATAATACTAAATGTATACATAGCTTATAAATTTAATTTTTCTATATCAGTTTCTGTCCTTTTTCTCTTTGAGTTTCGCAATAAGTCCTGCAAAGTAAATACTTTTTTCTGAATTTAGCAAACTTAATTTGCGATAAGTGTCAATTGCTTCGTCATATAACCCCTGATTTGCGTAAATTTCTGCTAAATCTTCGCTTACCATATCCTCATCGAGGTCAAAATCAACCGTTGCGAGGTCATCAGCGGCTCCATCCTCGGCCACAATGCGATACTCTTCGCGCTTGAGGAAGCGGTCGATGAGATCGTCGGTGCTAAGGTGCGTGAGACGTGCAATGTCTATGGCCTTTGTGGGTAATAATGCCAGCGGATGCAGCTTGGCAACAAGCATCGTGGCAGGGGCGCCCACAGCGTCACTACCTCCGTTACGAGCAAGAGCAACGCGGCCACCGCTCCACCATGGATAGCGCTCCACCATGTCGTTAAGTGCATTATGTTGCTTCGTGTTTGTCATCCTCTATTACCAGTTACCGGCCGCAGCCATGTATATATCGTTAACTAACGCATCCACAATCTCTTCAATAAGCTGATCCTGCACATCTACGAGCAACTGAGCAGAGTCGTAATCGGCATACTGTGAGAAGGTCTTATTATTGAACGATAGCGTCTGGTCAACGGCATTCTGGAAGTTAACCTTTACGGTGATAGTAAGACGGTTCATAAGGGCGTAATCGCCACTCGATACCGAGGCTGTTGTCGAGGTATAGTTAGTAATCTCACCCTCAAAGGCGAAGTCTCCACCCTCCTCTACTTGCTGCAGACGAGTCTGGCGCGAGAACTTATCGCGCAGTGCCTCCGTGAGAACGTTACTGAGTGTGGGTGCAACCATAGGTGCATTGTTCGGGAAGTATGCCACCGAGAATGTCTGTGCCTCGGGAGGAATTGAACCACCCGAAAGATTGTAGGTTACCTTATAGCCGCAACCAGCAGCAAAGACCGCAACCATCATCATTGCAGCCACCTTGGTAAATATGTTACGTATCGTTCTCATACTCGTTATTTCGAATTATCATCAATACCTAATGCCTTCATTCGTCGATATAGTGTGCGCTCCGAGATGAATAACTCGCGTGCCGCCTCCTTACGGCTGTAGTTGTTGCGCTGCAGTGCCTGAACTATCTGTTCGCGCTGCATATCCTCCTTGGTCATCTCGCGTGCAGGAACATCGTCGACAACCTCTATATCTGCATAGTCGTAGTGGCGTTGCTCGGTGTGAGTTCTTTCGGGTAGTAGCCCGATAACGTCACTATGTGTCGTTGTGGGTGGGGTAGTGTGCTCACGGCCACTCATTGCCTCGGTCATCATGCGCTTAAGGTCGTTGATATCGTTACGCATGTCAAAGAGGATCTTGTATAGCAGCTCACGCTCTGTGGCCATATCGTCGAAGTTGCCTTGTCTGTCATTACTACCCATTGTGCGTACTGAGTACTCCTCCTCGGGGAGGTAACGGCGAAGTATCTCGGCCGTAATGTCGCGGCTCTGCTCGATGGCCGATATCTGCTCGGCAACGTTCTTGAGCTGGCGTATGTTGCCGCGCCAATGATAGCTCTCTAAGAGCATGCGTGCCGACTCGTTGAGTGTTACTGCTGGCATCTTATACTGCACAGCTACGTCGCTGGCAAACTTGCGGAACAGAAGATATATGTCACCCTTACGCTCACGTAGTGGTGGTACGCTGATAGGTACGGTATTTAGACGGTAGTATAGATCCTCGCGGAAGCGACCCTCGGCAATAGCCTTCGTCAGGTTGCTATTCGTTGCGGCAACCACACGTACGTTTGTCTTCTGCACCTTTGCCGAGCCCACACGTAGAAACTCGCCCGTCTGCAGTACACGTAGTAGGCGCACCTGCGTAGATGTGGGTAACTCGCCAACCTCGTCGAGGAAGATGGTGCCACCATCTGCCTCCTCAAAATAACCCTTGCGGCTATCTATTGCTCCGGTGAACGAACCCTTCTCATGGCCGAAGAGCTCCGAGTCGATAGTACCCTCGGGTATTGCACCGCAGTTTACGGCGATATATTTGTTGTGCTTACGATGCGAATAGGCGTGAATTATCTGGGGAAAAAACTCCTTACCCACGCCGCTCTCTCCTGTGACCAACACCGATAGGTCGGTGGGTGCTACACGCATAGCTACCTCTATGGCGTTGTTGAGAGCCTCGGTATTGCCAATAATACCGAAACGCTGCTTTACCGTTAGAAGTTCATTCGCTGTCATATCCTTTATAGGGTCACTCTGTTGTTAGGGGAAAATATTGTTGTGTCGCGGCCATCCATCACGATTGCTGTTCCGTCGGGTGTGGCTATGGTGAGTGAGTCTGTGGCAAGGCTGTCTGCCACCACAATATCATCCACAATCTCGCGTACGGGTAGTTGCTCGACAACATCACCCTGCTCCTTATCCATGTTTAGCCACTGCCATCCATACCATACGGCTACGCCCGAAATGATGGCTATGATTAAGATAACAACAAGCGACGGAACGTTACTGCGCTTAGCCTCCGAACGCTCCTCGCTACGCTTTTTATTCTTGTTCTTATCGTACTTTAGACCTCGGAGATAGGCATCGGGCTTGCCGAGCGTGAGAAGATCTTCCTCCTCGCGGCTGCTCTTTGTCCTCGAGCTTGTCGACGTGCGCTTCGTCGCAGCTGCGCTTCGTCGTGCCACGGTCTGACTCTCGACGATGCGCTGTAACTTAAGCTTCTCGCTGGTGAGCGCCTCAACAGGGGGCTTGATGTTGCCGCCAAAGACCATAGGTTCGCGCTTATGCTTGAAGATTATGGTGTTGTTCTCGCCACTCGAAAAGTCGCCAAAGCCATTTATTGAGAATATCTCGCCACGGCTAATGGCGTGATGGATGTCGAACACAAAGCGGTCAATCATGCCGTTGGCCTCGATCTCCTTAGTGCCGTAAGCCATAAGTAGTGAACGTAGAACGCCATCATCGTTACGCATAAGGTCCGAGAAAATGATTATTCCCGACGGCTGCTTAACGATAAACGCACCGAGCTTAGGCACAACGATACGCTTGTTGTGCTTGAGATATTCGATGAGTATATTTGTAATAAGCTCCACGTTCTCTGCTTAATTGGTGATATAACGTACAAAGATACGAATAAAATTCGAATTACTACGGGCTTTGCTCAAAATTATCGCCAAAATATCTTGAGTGATGTCCCAATGGTCATCCCTTGTTGGTAGTCCATGTCACAAGAAAAGGGGCATCCCGTTTGGAATACCCCTTATATTCTTGGCTCAGCGCCCAACTATTTCTGCTCGTTAAGGATGCGCATTGCTGCATCAAAGATTGTAGTATCATCAAGAGTAACAACGCCACCATCAGGACCCTGCTCAATGTGAATACCGACACCCTCCTTCGCCTCAAAATGCTTACCGCCAAAGTAGTTACGAACGGTGTCAACATCGATACCCAACTCATCTGCTATGCGCTGCGAGCTGCCACTGGGCAACTTATCCTTGATGCGGCGCAGTTCATTAAATGTGATAATCATAACTTTTCAAATATTAAGTTAATATTAAATTCGTTTCGCACTACTAAATTAATGCATTTTTTTGAATCTGCCAAATAATTACGACTAATTTTTAAAAAAATGTAATTATTCTTCGCTATTGCCTATCTTGCATAGATATTTAGTTATGCATTACGTCGTAGACTAAAAACAGAGGAGCTGCCCAACTTAGGCAGCTCCTCACTATAATCATTCTACTCGATTATTTCTCGTTAAGAGCGGCGTGTGCTGCAGCCAATCGTGCGATAGGCACACGGAATGGAGAACAGCTCACGTAGTTCAAGCCTGCGTAGTGGCAGAACTCTACTGATGAAGGCTCGCCACCGTGCTCACCACAGATACCGCACTTCAAGTCGGGACGAGTGGTGCGACCCTTAAATACAGCCTCACGGATAAGCTGGCCTACGCCGTTGCGATCCAAGATCTTGAAAGGATCGTTCTTGAGGATGTTCTTCTCAAGGTAGATAGGCAAGAACTTAGCGATATCGTCACGCGAGAAACCGAGAGTCATCTGGGTAAGGTCGTTAGTACCGAACGAGAAGAACTCTGCAACCTCAGCAATCTGGTTAGCGGTAACAGCTGCACGAGGAACCTCAATCATTGTACCTACGAGGTAGTCGATGCGGTCGTTACGCTCAGCGAATACAGCCTCAGCAGTCTTGTCGATGATGTTCTTCTGGTAGCGGAGCTCCTTGTGGTTACCTACCAATGGAACCATGATCTCTACCTTAACGGGAGTGCCAGTAGCCTTAACGTTCATTGCAGCCTCGATGATAGCGCGTGCCTGCATCTCGGTAATCTCGGGATAAGTGTTACCTAAGCGGCAACCACGGTGACCAAGCATTGGGTTAACCTCGTGCAACGCCTCAACCTTAGCAACAACTTTCTCGAAAGGAATGCCCATAGCCTCAGCCATATCCTTCTGATCCTTCTCAGTGTTAGGAGCGAACTCGTGCAAAGGTGGATCGAGAAGACGTACGATCACGGGATAGCCGTTCATAACCTTGAAGAGACCCTCAAAGTCACCACGCTGCATAGGAAGCAACTTGGCAAGAGCCACGCGACGACCAGCCTCATCATCCGAAAGGATCATCTCGCGGATAGCCTTGATACGATCACCCTCGAAGAACATGTGCTCTGTACGGCAGAGACCGATACCCTGAGCACCGAAAGCGAATGCCTGCTCAGCATCACGAGGAGTATCTGCGTTAGCACGAACGTTCATCTTAGAATACTTACCTGCGAGCTCCATCAACTGACCGAAATCGCCGTCGAGGTTAGCTGCCTGAGTGGCTACCTGGCCGAGGTAAACCTCACCAGTTGAACCGTTGAGTGAAATCCAGTCACCCTCCTTGATCTCGTAGCCGTTAACCTTGATAGTACGAGCCTTGTAGTCAATCTCAAGCTCACCTGCACCCGACACGCAGCACTTACCCATACCACGAGCCACAACGGCAGCGTGTGAGGTCATACCACCACGTGCGGTGAGAATACCGGCAGCATCCAACATGCCCTTCAAGTCCTCGGGCGATGTCTCGATACGAACGAGGATAGCCTTCTGTCCAGTCTCGTTGAGTACCTTCTCAGCATCGTCGGCGAAGAATACTACAGGACCAGTAGCTGCACCAGGAGATGCGGGAAGACCCTTAACGATAACCTTAGCATTCTTGATAGCCTTCTTGTCAAAAACGGGGTGGAGGAGCTCATCGAGCTTCTCGGGCTCACAACGCAATACAGCGGTCTTCTCGTCGATAAGACCCTCGCGGAGCATATCCATAGCGATCTTTACCATAGCAGCACCGGTACGCTTACCGTTACGGCACTGCAACATCCAGAGCTTACCGTCCTGGATAGTGAACTCGATATCCTGCATGTCTGTAAAGTACTCCTCAAGGTGCTTCTGGATACCGTTAAGCTCAGCATAAACCTCGGGCATAACCTCCTCCAATGAGGGGTACTTCGATACGCGCTCCTCCTCAGAGATGTTCTGAGCAGCAGCCCAACGCTTAGAACCCTCGATGGTGATCTGCTGAGGTGTGCGGATACCTGCAACAACATCCTCACCCTGAGCGTTGATAAGATACTCACCGTTGAAGATGTTCTCACCAGTAGCAGCATCACGTGAGAATGCTACACCAGTTGCTGAGTTCTCACCCATGTTACCGAATACCATGGCCTGAACAGATACTGCAGTACCCCAAGCCTCGGGAATGTTGTTGAGCTTACGATAGAGGATTGCACGCTCGTTCATCCATGAGCCGAACACAGCGCAGATAGCACCCCAGAGCTGCTCCCAAGCACTTGTTGGGAACTCCTTGCCTGTCTGCTCCTTAACAGCAGCTTTGAATGCTGCAACGAGCTCCTTGAGGTCGTCAGTAGTAAGGTCTGTGTCGGCCTTAACACCGCGCTTCTCCTTCTGTGCCTCGATGATAACCTCAAATGGATCGTGATCCTCCTTAGACGCAGGCTTCATGTCAAGAACAACGTCGCCGTACATCTGTACGAAACGACGGTATGAATCCCATGCAAAACGAGGGTTGCCCGAGAGCTTAGCGATAGCCTCCACTGCCTCGTCGTTCATACCGAGGTTGAGGATGGTATCCATCATACCGGGCATTGAAGCGCGAGCACCTGAACGTACTGATACCAAAAGGGGAAGGTTTGAATCGCCAAACTTGCGACCTGTGAGGTTCTCGATGTTCTTGATAGCGGCCTCTACCTCGGGACGCAACAACTCGATAACACGCTCCTTACCCTCCTTGTAGTACTCCGAACATACGTCGGTAGTGATGGTGAATCCCGGAGGTACGGGAATACCAATCAAATTCATCTCGGCGAGGTTGGCACCCTTACCACCGAGTAACTCTCGCATCTTGCCATTACCCTCAGCCTCCTTGTTGCCGAAGGTGTAGACACGTTTTACATCTGCCATAATCTTCTGGTTTATAATTAGTTAATATGTTAATTGTCTATATACGCATATATGCGAGGGAGATTTCTCGCCTCGAATAGCTTACAAAAGTAAATATTTTTTTTCGAAAATGCAATAATTATGCGCTAAATCTGTCAACGAGCTACGATTTATTTCGAGCGAACAGACCGCTTATTGCTCTATCGGCTGATAACGCCACTGCCTGCGAGTACATCGCCATCGTACCACGCGGCAAACTGACCCGCTGTTATGCCACGCTGAGCCTCGTCGAAGAGGATATAAAGACCGTCGCTGTCCATGATGAGCTCTGCCGCTTGCAATGGCTGACGATAGCGTATACGCACCATGTATCTACGACGCTCACCCTCGTGCAACCTATCTGTGGTATCGACCCAGTGTATATCTGTTAGTTCTATTTTGAGTGCCTTGCGGTATAGGCCTGGGTGATTATCCCCTTCGCCCACGAAGATAGCGTTTGCCGCGATGTCGGTACCGAGGACAAAGAGTGACTCCTTGCGGCCGCCTATGCCTAAGCCCTTACGCTGGCCTATGGTGTAGAAGTGCGCACCTTGGTGCGTGCCTATCTTCTTACCATCTCGTATGGTCATGCGATATGGCTCTGCAAGTGCTTTATAATCTGTATCTTCGCAATTGCGCAAGAAGCGTGGTGAGTGGGGTAGTATCTCGTGAACATTACCCTCCTTGGCCTTGAGTTTTTGTTGTAGGAATATCGGTAGGTCAACCTTGCCAACGAAGCAGATGCCTTGTGAATCTTTGCGCTTTGCTGTGGCCAATTTCTGCTCCTCGGCTATGCGGCGTACCTCGGGCTTGAGGAGGTGACCTATGGGAAACATAGCGTAGTGTAGCTGCTCCTGTGTAAGCTGGCATAGGAAGTAGCTCTGATCCTTATTCGGGTCGCTTCCGGCCAATAATTTATAGTGCGTGACACCATTACTATCTATCCACTCTTCGCGTCGGCAGTAGTGTCCCGTAGCTACGCGCTCAGCACCCAATTTGAGTGCCTCTTTGAGAAATACGTCGAACTTAATCTCACGGTTGCACAGTACGTCGGGATTTGGAGTGCGTCCCGCCTCATACTCTGCAAACATGTAGTCCACGACCCTCTTGCGGTACTCCTCCGAGAGGTCGACATAGTGAAACTCTATATCTAAACGCTTGGCTACAAGCTCGGCAAATACCTGATCGTCGTACCAAGGACAGTCGCCCTCGAGCGTGCCTGTTGTGTCGTGCCAGT
Organism: uncultured Alistipes sp.; assembly: GCA_937895825.1. Taxonomy (GTDB): domain Bacteria; phylum Bacteroidota; class Bacteroidia; order Bacteroidales; family Rikenellaceae; genus Alistipes. The sequence continues at coordinate 11,743 of CALBKP010000064.1, forward strand.
TACGCATAAAGAGACCGATGACCTCGTGCCCCTCAGCTTTGAGTAGGTACGCGGCCACCGATGAGTCCACACCTCCGGATAGTCCGACAACGACGCGCATAGAGTGCTATTTAATCAACTGCATAAACTCATCGCGTGTACGAGGATCCGAGAGGAATATGCCCGTAAAGGCTGATGTCGTTGTTATAGAGCGCTGCTTCTCGACACCACGCATCTGCATACATGTATGGCTCGCCTCGATAACGACGGCAACACCTACGGGGTTCAAGGCCTGCTGTATGCTGTCGCGTATCTGTACCGTAAGACGCTCCTGCACCTGAAGACGACGGGCGAAGCACTCGACAACGCGCGCAATCTTCGAGAGGCCAGTGATATGGCCGTTGGGAATGTATGCGACGTGTGCCTTGCCTATAAATGGCAACATATGGTGCTCACACACCGAGAATAGCTCAATGTCCTTTACGAGTACCATCTGCTGATACTCCTCCTCGAACATCGCCGAGCGTAGTATGGCGATAGGGTCTTGAGCATATCCCTTGGTGATGAACGACATAGCCTTAGCCACGCGCTCAGGCGTTTTGATGAGACCCTCGCGGTCGGGATCTTCGCCCAAGAGTCGCAAGATCTCGCGGTAGTGAACCATGAGCTCGGCTATCTTCTCACCGTTATATATATCCTCACGTGTGTAATTCGAAGTAAACTCCTCCATAAACGTTATTCTTTTATTCTTTTACAAAGGTAGTATAAAAAGTTTAAAACGAAAATTTTTTGCAAAAAAAGAGGTGCCGTTGCTGTTAACGACACCCACCGTTCCGTTGTTTGACTACCGCCTGAACAGATCCTCGGTTAAAGCTCCAGGAGGCCTTCGGGTAGCACAAACTTTATCTTTCCCTCATCAAAGTCGATGCCAGCAATGAACTCCTCGGCGGCGGGCACAAGATGGCTATTGCCGTCGATGGTAATCTCGAAGAGTGGGTTTGCCTCGCTATCGTAGTAGTCGGTGATCTCGCCACGCTTGTCGCCAACGATGGCATCGAAGCCTATGAGATCCTCCATGTAAAACTCGTCATCCTCGTTGTCGTCATCCTCGTCGATGAATATCTCGCGTCCCACGAGGTAATCCTCCGCACGACGCTCAGTGTCAATATCGTCGAAGTGGACAATAGCGCCGGCCTTACCGCGGCGCTCAAACGAAGAACAAAATAGAGGAACCGCGAGTTCGTCTATCTTGACAAACAGCGGTTCCTCATTTTGGAAATCGTCGGGGAAGTTGGCGTAAAGTGTGATCATCACACCGCCATCAGTGCCGAAGAGTCGGCCTATACGTCCCACGGCGATCATCGCACCTCGGAGATTAAGCCTCAGTAGCCTCCTCTGCGGGAGCCTCGGCAGCAGCAGCCTCAGCAGCGGCCTCAGCAGCAGCGGCAGCCTCAGCAGCCTTCTTCTCAGCGATGGCAGCAGCACGATCCTCCTTGATCTTAACCTCGGCAGCGAGCTGTGCCTTCTTAGCAGCGTTAGCGTCAGAAGCGAGCTTGTTAGCCTTAGCATCGATCTTTGACTGCTTGCCCTCAGCCCACTTGTTAAAGCGTGCCTCAGCCTCAGCCTCAGAGAATGCGCCCTTAGCAACACCACCCAAGAGGTGCTTCTTATACATTACGCCCTTGTACGAGAGAATTGCTCGACAAGTATCCGTAGGTTGTGCGCCCTTAAGTAACCAATCCAAAGCTCGGTCGAACTTCAAATCGATTGTAGCAGGATTCGTGTTGGGGTTATAAGTACCCAACTTCTCGATGAACTTACCATCACGTGGCGCTCTGCTATCTGCGGCAACGATGTGGTAGAAAGCATAACCCTTCTTACCGTGACGTGCCAAACGAATTTTAACAGCCATTTTGCTATAAAATTTATTGGTTAATAATTAATACGCATAACCCGTTCGGGTTTTTTAGCGCGCAAATGTACGAACATTTTTTCTAACGGCAAAACTTTTTACTAAAATTTCGCTTATTTAGACTATTTTACCATTTGTTTACAGCCCGTTGCGCCACTAAGTTATCGCTACTGCAAAGAAAAAGACGGCAGTGAATGTACTCCACTGCCGTCTTTGGTTATTCTGAAATAGTCACTCTTAGAATGTGCCTGCTACGATATGATCCTTGTAGTTACTCCAAGATGTCTGATATGTACTAAGTGAATTCTTGGGAACATAAATCTTGTAGGTCGATACAATACCGCTGAAAGCGTAGCCACCTAATGTAGGAGGCGTTGTTGGCTTACAGTTGATTGTTGCAAGCCTTGAGCAATCACTAAATACACCATATCCAAGGCTCCTTGTACCAGTACCAATTGTAACCTCCTCAAGGGCAATACAATCCTCGAAAGCATACTGACCAATCTCTGTTACACTATTAGGAATAACGATTGATGCAATCTTAGTACAACCTGAGAAAGCTCCGTTACCGATAGTCTCGAGACCCTCGCTAAAATTGACAGTCTTAAGCTTATCACAATATG
>CALBKP010000065.1 GCA_937895825.1 uncultured Alistipes sp.
CGAGAAGTTCGCGTTGAACCTCAATGCCTACTACACTATGTGGATGGATAAGTCGGATGTTCGTTCGAAGCTCATGTCTAATGGCGACTATGCACGTGTGAACCTTACGGGTATCGACGCTCGCCACATGGGTATTGAGCTCGACCTTCGCTATAAGCCTGCACGCTGGGTAAACCTTACCGGTATGCTATCTGTTGGTGACTGGATCTGGTCAAGCAACGCTCGTGGTTACTACTATGACTCGCAGGGTCAGCCTATGACGGCCAAGATGGATGGTACGGTTGCATCGGGCATCATGGCTGAGGATCACGCTTGGATCGAGCTCAACCAGAAGGGTGTTCACGTAGCAGGCTCGGCACAGACGACTGCTGCCGTGGGTGCTGACTTCTACCCCTTCAAGGGTCTGCGCCTGAGTGCAAACTTCAACCTCTATGCTAACAACTATGCCGACTTCTACCTCGGCTCTACGGCTGTTGCCAATACAACGGTGTCGGTTAACGATCCTTGGCGTATCCCCGTAGGTCACCAGCTCGACCTCTCGGCAAGCTACTCGTTCAAGATCGGCAAGGTGAATGCTACAATCTATGGTAACGTAAACAACCTCTACGACTATAACTACGTGATGGATGCACAGTGTGCTACCGACACTAAGGGTTGGGAGGACTGCTATGCTGTAATGTACTCATTCGGCCGCACATATACACTCCGTCTAAAGCTTAACTTCTAAGAACTACACTACTTATGAATAAGAAATCAATTATCAGACTATTCTCTGTCGTAGCCGTAGCTCTTATGGGTATCGGCTGCCAGGCAGACTATTTCAACGAGACATACCTCCCAGGTTACGAGAATGATGGCACGATTACGAATGTTCGCGAGAACGCTATCACACTCACGGAGGATGACTACGCAGCAATCGCTAAGAACTCAGCAAACAAGGCTTTGGCCGAGGCTGAGGGCGAGGCCGCTGTTGAGGCTCTTGCTGCTATTGGCAAGAACAACTATTTCGCTACGCCCGATGAGGCTGCGCTCTACATTCCCGCCTATGTTGATGCGTTGTATCCCACGCTCGACGATGGCTCGCTTACGTTCGTTACCTACACCACTGCGCTCGATATCCCCGAGGATGTGCGCTTGATGAATACGGTTACGGAGTACACGCTCACCGAGGAGGACTACAAGGCTATCTGGGAGAGCGACGAGGATTACGCTATGGCCGTAACGCCCGCAACGGAGAAGAGGCTCGCTGGCGCACTCAAGGCTAACGAGGATATCTTCCCTGGTGAGTATATGGTTGTTACCTATAACTACTCTTCGGAGGAGCCCTCTACTGGCGAGGAGCCAGAGGTGCCCGAGACCCCTGAGACTGGCTATACGTCGGTGCTCGGCACGGCTAAGCTAAACGATACGGTTACGGTTCGTGGTTATGTGTCGGCAGTATCGGCTCAGGGTCCTATCATCACGGATAACGGTGGCTCGGTATTGCTCTACAAGGGTGCTGACCTCGCTATTGGCGATGAGGTGACTGTCGAGGGCTCTATCTCTGCATATAACAAGGGCTTCCAGATTGCAGCTGCCTCGGCCGTTGTTGAGAAGACGGGCACTACGACCGTAACATATCCCGAGCCCGTGGTTTTGGATGGTGCTGCTATGGATGCACTCATCGAGAGCCGCACGGAGGATGGCTTTGCCCAGTTTGTTAAGTTCACGGGTACACCTTCGGTAGGTAACTACATAAATATCATTATGGAGGGTGCTGAGACGGCTCAGGGTAGCATCTACGGTGCAACCGACGAGGTGAAGGCTATGTTTACTGATGGCCAGGAGGCAACCATCTATGGCTACTTCGTATCTATCTCGAGCGGTAAGTTTATCAACGTCATTGTTGTTAGCGTCGATGAGGCTCCCGCTATTGGCGGTGGTGCGACCAACAACTACACCTCTGTCCTCGGGGCGGCAGTGTTGAACGACACGGTTGAGGTTCGTGGTTATATCTCGGCAGTGTCGTCGCAGGGCCCCATCCTCACGGATAACGGTGGCTCGGTATTGCTCTATAAGACCACTGACCTTGCAGTAGGTGACGAGGTTACCGTATCGGGTGTTATCACTTCGTACAACTGCGGTTTCCAGATTGGCACTGACGGCATCAGCGTAGAGAAGACGGGCACGACGACCGTTACGTACCCCGCAGCTATGGAGATTACGGGTGCTATGGCCGATGAGCTCCTTACGTCGCGTACGGAGGATGGTTATGCTATCTATGCTAAGATGACGGGTACGGTAGCTATCAGTGGTAACTACTACAACTTCAACATCGACGGTGCTACGGCAGCTGTTGGTAGCATCTATGGTGCAACCGACGAGGTTAAGGCTATGCTCTCGGATGGCTTGGAGTGTACGCTCTACGGCTACTTCGTATCTATCTCTAAGTCGAGCGGTGCGCCTAAGTATATAAATATGGTTGTAACGTCGGTAGAGAGTGCTGCTCCTGCGGCTAAGCCTATGGCTCTCAAGGTTAAGAGCGAGAAGCGTTATGCATATTTCAAATACAACGGCACGACGTTCGAGGCTACAACTATCATCGCTGTTCAGCCTTCGGATTATACCGAGATGGGTCAGGGCTATGGTAACTTCACCAACCCCGCGCAGGACAACTATCTTCCCCAGTTCCTCGCTGAGCGTTACCCCTACGCTCAGGTGGGCGACGTTGCATACGTAGGCTATCGCTGCTATGCTAACAGCCTCACTTCGTGGAGGGTCGACGAGTACACGTTCGACGGCACGTGGACAAAGACTATCTACTTCGCCGAGAAGACCGACCAGTTCCGTAAGGCTGAGGGTGCTTGGCAGATAGACCGCACGTTGGAGCTCGACTTCACCTCTACGTCGAGTGCCGAGACCAAGGCCTTCTACCAGTACTGCGTAAACTGGGTTTACGACTTCAAGGATGTGCCTATGGGTGCTCCTGCGCGTGACAACGCTGGTGAGATCATCTCTACCGAGAAGGTTATGATCAACGGTGCTTT
>CALBKP010000066.1 GCA_937895825.1 uncultured Alistipes sp.
TCGGTAACAGCCTGGATAGATACCAAATCACCCGTCTTCTCGGTGATGTTGATAGTCTTGACACCCTTACCGCCTCGGTTTGTTACACGATACTCGTCAAGGTCGCTACGCTTACCGTAGCCATTCTCAGAGAGTACCAGCACATCCTTCTTTGCGTCTGGCTCAATGCAAATCATTCCGATTACCTCATCGCCCTCGTCAAGCTCGATACCACGAACACCCTGACCTGTACGACCGATAGGACGAACCTTCTCCTCGTTGAAGCGGATAGCCTTACCACCACGTGCCGCAATCATAATCTCGGCACTACCGCTGGTAATCTTCGCCTCCAGAAGCTGGTCACCCTCGCGGATAACGATGGCATTCACACCATTCTGACGTGGACGAGAGTACTCCTTCAAGCGAGTCTTCTTAACAACACCCTCGCGGGTACACATAACGATGTAGTTGTTGTTGATATACTCCTCATCGCCCAGGTTCTTGGTGTTGATGTAAGCGCGAACAGTATCATCAGGCTCAATCTGGATGATGTTCTGGATAGCACGTCCCTTCGATGAGCGTGCGCCCTCTGGGATGTCATATACCTTGAGCCAATAACAACGACCTTTTTCTGTGAAGAAGATCATCGTGTTGTGCATTGAAGCCACATAGATGTGCTCAATGAAATCCTCGTCGCGTGTAGCACTACCCTTTACACCTACACCGCCTCGGTTCTGTGTGCGGTACTCGGCAAGTGGAGTACGCTTGATGTAACCCATATGAGAGATGGTGATAACCATATCGTCATCTGCATAGAAATCCTCTGGGTTGAACTCCTCCGAAGAATATACAATCTCTGTTCGACGTTCATCGCCGTAAGTATTCTTCACCTCGATAAGCTCATCCTTAACGATTTGCAACTGCATCTCTACACTTGCCAATACATCGTTGAAGTAGTTAATCTGACGCTCCAATTCGGCACGCTCATTCTCCAATTTCTCGACCTCCAAGCCTGTCAATTGACGCAGACGCATCTCGGTGATTGCCGCAGCCTGAATCTCGCTAAGACCAAAACGCTCCTGCAAAGCCTGCTTTGCCAAATCGTTATTACGAGAGTTTCTGATAATATGTACAACTTCGTCAATATTATCCTGGGCAATGATAAGACCCTGCACAATATGCATACGCTCCTGCGCCTTCTTCAAATCAAAGCGAGTACGACGTACGACAACATCGTGACGATGCTCGATGAAATACTTAATCAAATCCTTAAGATTAAGTAACATCGGACGGCCATTCACAAGCGCAATATTATTTACGGCAAACGACGTCTGCAACTGTGTATTCTTGAAGAGCGTATTCAACACAACATTGGCCGATGCATCACGCTTAATCTCGATGGCAATACGAGTACCCTGACGGTCACTCTCATCGTTGATATGCGAGATACCCTCCAACTTCTTCTCATTGACCAACTCGCCGATACGCTTAATCATCTCGGCCTTATTGACCACATAAGGAATCTCTGTAACGACAATTGTCTCATGGCCTGTCGGAGAGGTTTCAATTTCGGTGCGGGCACGCATCATCACGCGACCACGGCCTGTAAGTAAAGCCTCCTTAACGCCCTCATAGCCATAAATCAATGCACCTGTAGGGAAATCGGGGCCCTTCACATACTGCAACAACTCCTCGCAATCGCAATCGGGATTATCCACATAAGCACAACAAGCATCAACTACCTCACCCAAATTATGAGGAGCCATATTTGTTGCCATACCTACAGCAATACCACTTGCTCCATTTACCAACAGCAAAGGAATTTTAGTAGGCAATACAGTTGGCTCTTTGATGGTATCATCGAAGTTGGTAGTCCAATCGATTGTATCCTTGTCAATATCTGCCATTACCTCATCGGTAATCTTCTGCATACGAGCCTCGGTATAACGCATTGCAGCAGCCGAGTCACCATCCATAGATCCGAAGTTACCCTGGCCCTCTACGAGCGGATAACGCATAGCCCAATCCTGAGCCATACGAACCATAGCCTCATACACCGAGCTGTCGCCGTGAGGGTGGAACTTACCGAGCACATCACCGACGATACGCGCACTCTTACGTGTGGGCTTATCCGAGTAGAGGTTAAGCTCGGCTGACATATCATATAAAATACGACGGTGCACAGGCTTTAAGCCATCGCGCACATCGGGCAGCGCACGCGACACAATCACCGACATCGAGTAGTCGATGTATGCCGACTTCATCTGCTCTTCGAGGTTTACCTGGACAATACGTCCAGTCTTGACCTCTGTGTTCAACTCTTCAGTCATACTCTCAATAATATTGTTTTTTGTCTTATACTCCTATTTCTTACACCTATATATTATATATATAGACGTGCAAATTTACGCTTTATTTTCGATTTAAGCAACACTTAAACTAAAAAAAGTGATGTGCGAACCGTAACCTTTTTGTGAAATATCGCCGTAATGCCCATTTTTAGGCGATTTGAGCGCGTTTAAACTCTTTGTCGTGGGTATGTCGGGGCACGAATGAAGCTTATATCGCGGCAACATCCCTCGCGATGACATGCTATGCAATTGTGTAGGCATATTTTTTTGCCATTTTTACTTTTATTGTTATCTTTGCCCACGTATGAGAATAAACCTATAAACTTAGAAAATGAACTATGACTAAATTCTTAAAATCTTTTAGCTTGCTTCTACTCTCTATGGCAATGCTGTCAAGCGTAATGGCACAGGATCTGCAATCGCAGCGTGGCGAGTCGCAGGATCTCGGCCAGATACTTGGCCATAAGGTAGATCGTGGTGGCTTAGTTATTAACCCACTCCCTCATGATATCGTGCAGATGGAGTGTGATGGCGTTGATATCAGTCAAGGTGTGAAACTTGTAGGCGAGGCTAAGAACTACGCCGAGGAACTCGACTTTCTTACGGAGGATAAGCGTGGTGCGAAGCTTAAGGTGTCGTTTTACAAGGGTAAGAGGGTGGTGACGACCGACGTGAGAGTTATATCGCCAGGAGGTTATATCCTTAAGCTTGCTAAAGGTGTAATCGACATCGCCGCCTATGACGATGCAGGTGCGTTCTATGCTATTCAGACCCTGCGTCAGATTGCTGAGAGTCCCATATCGGCTGAGGGCAATCTTCCCGCAATGACAATCTACGACTGGCCAGATTTGGGGTACCGTGGCGTTGTTGAGGGCTTCTATGGCGAGCCTTGGTCGCACGAGACACGTCTCTCGCTTATCGACTTCTACGGCCGCTTCAAGATGAACTACTATGTATATGGCCCTAAGGATGATCCCTACCACTCGTCGCCCTACTGGCGCGAGGAGTATCCCGCTGAGGAGGCTAAGGAGATTAGTGAGCTTGTTGAGGCGTGCAAGCGTAACCGTGTACACTTCGTATGGGCTATCCACCCAGGTAAGGATATCAAGTGGGAGGAGTCTGATATAAAGAACCTTATTAATAAGTTCGAGGCGATGTATCAGCTTGGCGTGCGTGCCTTTGCTGTCCACTTCGACGATATCGAGGGTGCTGGTACAAATCCATACTACCAGACAGAGTTGATGAATATTCTAAACGATGATTTCGTAAAGGTAAAGGGCGATGTTGAGCCACTTATTGTCTGTCCTACGGAGTATACTCGCCTGTGGGCTAACCCCTCGGAGCATGGCAGCTTGATGATATATGGTAGCGAGCTCGACCCCTCGATTGATGTCTTCTGGACGGGTGATGCCGTATGTAGCAATATGACGGAGTCAACGATGGAGTGGATTGGTTCGCGTATCAAGCGCCCTGCGCTCTTCTGGTGGAACTTCCCCGTTACGGACTATGCCCGCCATATCGTTATGCAGGGCCCTGTTTATGGCCTTGCATCGACGATGGATTACACAAAGACACGTGGTATCGTCAGCAACCCTATGGAGCATGGTGAGGCCTCGAAGTTGGCGTTGTATAGCACGGCCGACTATGCGTGGAACGTTGCGGGTTACAACCCCATGGACAGCTGGGAGCGTGCTATCGAGTGCGTAGCGCCCGAGGTTAAGGAGGCATATCGCATCTTCGCTATCCATTCGTGCGACACGGAGACGGGCTACCGCCGCCTGGAGTCGTGGGAGACCGAGACATTCGTGATGGAGGAGTATACCGAGGAGCTCGCTGCAAAGCTCAAGGCTGAGTTGGAGCGTATCGTTCGTGTGCCTGCCGAGATGGAGGCAATGGAGAATAAGGCTCTCCTTGAGGAGCTTCGCCCTTGGTTGGTGGAGTTCGAGAAGCTCGGTGTGCGTTGCTTGAAGGCTATTGAGGCGTTGGAGCTCTATCGTTCCGGTGACTACGAGGCATTTTGGGCTGCCTACGTCGAGAACCTTATGTCGGAGGAGGATGTTGTGGCGTTCGATGCTCACCGTGTGGGTACGATGAAGTTGCAGCCCTTCTACGAGCGTTTGATGGATGCTATGGCAGCGGCATATTACGAAACGCTCAGCGGTCAGAAGTCATCGACACTTTCGGCTGCTGGTAGCTATCGCTCATTGGCAGCACCACAGGCTAAATATATGTTCGATAACGACCCTGAGACATACTACCACTCGGGTCAGGCGCAGCGTACCGACGACTTCGTGGCTGCAGATATGGGCATTGTGCGCGAGGTGCGCGAGGTGCGTATCATCCAGGGTCGTAACTCGGTGGATGATGTCGACTACTTCGACCATGTGATAGTTGAGTACTCGGCCGATGGTAAGGAGTGGAAGGAGCTCACAGAACCTTTGCAGGGTGTCTACGACATTGAGTGGAAGGGTGAGCCCTTCGAGGCACGCTATGTGGGTATCCGTAAGCTGGAGTCTAAGAAGCGTAACTGGTTGGCTATCCGCTCGTTCGATATTAACCCAGTGACCGAGGCAGAGTATGGTGCGGATGGTAATCCATTTACGATGCTTGAGGTTGAGGGCGTTGCTTCGTTTGGTGTTGAGGAGTCTAAGCGCGAGTGTCGTTGTGTGGCGATGCTTGGCGGTGTTGAGGGTGCTACGTACAGACTCCTTGCAGAGGATGGTTCGGTGGTACGTGAGGGTAGCATTGAGAAGCCACTGTTTGTTATCGACGACCTTGCAGGCGTTGCATCGGTCGAGTTTGCGGGCGTAGATAAGATCTTCGAGGTACTCTTCTTAGATAGAGAGTAACTGTCGCGTGATAGCGTAAAAATTTATGGCTGAGTCTTCAAGACTCAGCCATTTTTTATACCATTAATCGTGGCACATGGTGCCACTCATTACTAATTGCTAATTAGTAAGTTAGATAATGTCAAACGCAATCTTCATCATATTGGTAAACGATGTCTGACGCTCTTCGGCCGAGCATGCTGTGCCGTGTACCAACGAGTCAGAAATGGTGCAGATGCATAGTGCGCTCTTGCCGGCACGTGCTGCGTTCATGTAGAGTGCCGTGGCCTCCATCTCAACTGCCAGTACCCCCATCTTCTGCCACTGTCTCCAGCTCTCAGAATCATCGCCATAGAATACGTCGCTGGCAAGGATGTTACCCACCTTGTAGGGGATGTTAAGCTCCTCGGCCTTAGCTGCTGCCGCGCGCAAAAGTTCGAAGTCGGCAATAGGTGCGAAGGTGCCAGGGAGGTTGAACTGTGAACCGTAGTTAGAGTCGGTGCATGAACCCATGCCGAAGACTACGTCGCCAAGCTTAAGGTCGGGATGATATGCTCCTGCCGAGCCGCAACGGATGATGCGCTTAACGTCGTAGAAGTTGAAGAGTTCGTAGGTGTAGATACCAATCGAAGGGATGCCCATGCCGTGTCCCTGAACAGATACGCGCTTACCCTTGTAAGTGCCTGTGAATCCGAGCATGCCGCGCACGTTGTTGTACTGCACGGGGTTCTCCAAGAAGTTCTCGGCCATAAACTTAGCACGCAATGGGTCGCCGGCCATAATCACTCTATCGGCTATTTCACCATATTGTGCCCCAATGTGGGGCGTAGGGGTCTTACCTGCCATAATATTCTTCGTTTATGTGGTTATAATTTTCTATCCTTCTATCTTACAAAGATAGGTAAATTTGGTGTGTTAGCAAAATAATGATGCAAAAATTTTACCATGATAAGAAAAAACTCCCTGTCGATTTGGAGGTTTTATATTAAATATGTATCTTCGTATGATAAAATGGCTGATAACCCAAAAGATAACTAAAACTACAAATATATGAACTACCAATTTACTGCCGAGGAGCGTAAAGAGATTATCGCTCTGATGAATCGCGAAATCGTGCCCGCAATAGGTTGTACCGAGCCTATAGCCGTGGCGTTGTGCGTAGCTAAGGCTACGGAGACATTGGGCTGCTGCCCCGAGCGTATCGAGGCACGTCTCAGTGCCAATGTGCTTAAGAATGCCATGGGCGTAGGTATCCCCGGCACGGGAATGACGGGACTTCCCATCGCTATGGCCTTGGGTGCTCTTGTGGGTAAGTCGGAATATGAATTAGAGGTGTTGAAGGATGCTGACAAGGATGCCGTAGAGCGCGGAAAGAAGATGATTGATGAGAAGCGTATCGCGGTAGATTTGAAGTATAATATCACCGAGAAGCTATATATCGAGGTCGAGGTATTTGCCGGTGGCGCAAGTGCTATGGCAATCATCTCGGGTGGCCACACACGCTTTGTACATGTGTCAAGCTGTGGCGAGGTGCTCTTCAGTGCTGAGGCCGCTACGGGCGATGGTAACGATGCGCCAGAGCAGAAGGATCCCGAGCTCACGCTACGTCGTGTGTGGGACTTTGCGATGACTGCTCCGCTCGAGGAGGTAGAGTTTATCCTTGAGGCTAAGCGATTGAATATGAATGCTGCGTATGAGTCGCTTAAGGGTGAGTATGGCCACGCTATTGGTAAGTTGTTCCGTGCTGAGTCGGAGCGTAATATCATGGGCGACACGCTCCACTGCCAGATTGTTGGTATGACCACTGCAGCGTGCGATGCCCGTATGGCCGGAGCTATGATTCCGGTTATGAGTAACTCGGGAAGTGGTAACCAAGGCCTTACGTCGACAGTCCCCGTTGTCGTTTATGGTGAGCAGTGCAACGCCTCGCGCGAGCAGATGGTGCGTGCGTTGGTGCTCAGTCACCTCGCGGTTATTTATATCAAGCAGAGCCTTGGTCGTCTATCGGCTCTTTGTGGTTGCGTTGTTGCGGCTACTGGCTCGTCGTGTGGTATCACGTACCTTATGGGTGGCGGCTATGAGGAGGTAACAAAGGCTGTGAAGAATATGATTGCCAACCTCACTGGTATGATTTGTGATGGAGCCAAGCCATCGTGCGCGATGAAGTGTGCATCGGGTGTATCGACCGCTGTGGTATCGGCACTTATGGCTATGAATAACCGATGGGTTAAGTCCGTTGAGGGTATCATCGACGACGATGTCGATCGCTCGATTCGTAACCTTACGGATATTGGCCGCGATGCTATGACGCATACCGACGCAATGATTCTTCGTATAATGACATCAAAGAGTTAACCGAGTGATAACAAACACATCAACCTCAGAGATTAAGTCTATCGTAGCCTCGCAGCGACGCTTCTTGCGTAGCGAGGCTACGTTCGATATTGGCTATCGCCTTACGGCTCTTAAGCGCCTTAGGAGCGCTATCGTGGAGTACGAAAGAGAGCTAACGGAGGCATTATACATTGACCTCCATAAGTCATACGAGGAGGCCTACCTAACTGAGATAAGTATCGTCTTAGGCGAAATTGATAACTTCTTGAAGAACCTCTCGCGCTGGGCTGCGCCTTCGAAGAAGAAAACCCCGCTAAAGCTCTTCCCGTCGCGTAGCGCTATTATCACCGAGCCACTCGGCCTCGCGCTTATCGTTGCGCCGTGGAATTACCCCGTACAGTTGCTCCTTAACCCGTTGGTGGGGGCTATCGCTGCGGGATGTACTGCTGTGCTGAAACCTTCACCATATGTGCCGCATGTGGCCGAGGTGTTGGAGCGTCTCGTTAGGGCTGCGTTCGATGAAGAGTATGTGGCTGTGGCGCAGGGTAATAGGGATGTGAATACGGCACTCCTCGCCGAGCGTTACGATGTTATCTTCTTTACCGGCTCGCCTGAGCTTGGGCGTGTTGTTATGCGAGCTGCAGCGGAGAACCTTACACCTGTAATCCTTGAGCTTGGAGGTAAGAGCCCCGTTATTGTCGATAAGACAGCGGATGTGACGTTGGCAGCTAAGCGTGTAGCATGGGGTAAGACCCTCAATGCTGGCCAGACGTGCATTGCCCCCGATTATCTGCTTATCCACCGTGACGTAAAGTCTAAGTTTGTGGAGGCATACCGCGATGCTCTTTGTGAACTTCATGGCGCTGATATCAGACAGAGCAAGCACTATGTGCGCATGGTGTCGGATAGGGCTTTTGAGCGCGTTGCATCGTATCTGAAGGAGGGTAGTGTGGTTGTTGGTGGCACCATCAACGCCACGGAGCGATATATCGAGCCCACGCTCTTGGATAATGTAAGCCCCGATGCTCGGGTGCTTCGTGAGGAGATCTTTGGCCCGATACTTCCGATGATAGAGATTGGGAGCGTAGACGAGGCTATTGAGTATATTGTGGAGCGTGAGAAGCCTTTGGCTCTCTATGTATTTGCTGAGCGGCAGATGGCCGAGCGTGTCGTACGTCGCACCTCGTCGGGTGGCGCTTGCATCAACGATGTTATTATGCACATTGCCAACGAGCATCTACCATTTGGTGGTGTAGGTAACTCGGGCATGGGTCGCTACCATGGACGCGATAGCTTGTATGCCTTCTCACACCGTCGCTCGGTGCTGAGCTCTCCCACGTGGATCGACCTGCCGTTTAGGTATATGCCATATAGGCTTTTTAGATTCGTGAAACGACTACTGTAAAGGGGCTGTTTCGTTGCGAAGGCAGTTGTAGATGTTCAAGCAACGCTCAATAATCTCAGATTTATACTCCTCGATTGCTTCGGAGTTAACCTCTATGCCCTCATCTGTGGCGAGGTTGGCAATGTCGGTTGCCACGCCAAGCTCAAGCGTAGCTGTACTCCTTGCAATAAGTTCCTCGACACGCTCGGTGTAGTTCTCGGCTGAGCTGTATGTACGCATGTCGATACACTCCTCCGTGGCTATGGCACGCCACTTATCATCTACGCTGGCAAAGAGACTCTGCCTTAAAGGCGTGATGCTCTCGGGTGTAGGGGAAGAAGTGTGTGTAGGGGTATATAATAGTAGGTAGAGTGCTGAGCTAACAACCACAAGGATAGCTGCTATTGTAAGTAGAATGACACCCCAGCGTCTTGTGACTGGGATAACATCTGTGTCGTCAGCAGGTATCACGTTGCGCGATGAGCAGAAGTCGCTCCAACCGTTAAAGCCCACGTAGCGGGCAAGTGTTGATAGAGTAACGGGACGTGGTGCTATGCTGCGACTCTTCGAGCCAAAGATAAGCTCGATAGAGCGCTCGTCTATCGTGCCATCCGTAACTTCGCGTACCGCCTCTGCGAGGGCAGTGTAGTCCTCTTTTGTGACTACCTCGCGGCCAAACTTGGCGGTCACCATTTCCTTAAGTCGTGCTATATATTGCTCCTGTGTAGTCATAGTAGGGGGTTAGATGCCTGCTATACGTTTTATTTCATTAAGTTTGTTAAGTGCCTCAAGTGGCGTGAGAGAGTCGATGTCTAAGTCCTTGATGCGGTCGCGTATGTCGATAAGCACGGGGTCGTCGAGCTGGAACATAGAGAGCTGAATGTTGTTCTTTGTCTCGGCTGCCGATTCCGCAACCGAACGCTTGCTGCCACGTCGCTTGATATCGCCGCTTGGGACTATCTCGCCAGAGCCGTAGACCTTCTCAAGGTTTGAGAGTATAGCCTCGGCACGTGCAACCACCGAGCGTGGCATGCCAGCCATACGCGCTACGTGGATACCAAATGAGTGCTCCGTGCCGCCACGTACGAGTTTGCGTAAGAATACAATGTTCTTGTCAACCTCCTTGACAGTTACGTGGTAGTTCTTGACGCGCGGAAGCATATTCTCCAACTCGTTGAGCTCATGGTAGTGGGTGGCAAAGAGTGTCTTTGCAGTACCCTGTGCGTTGTTGTGCAGGTACTCGACCATAGCCCAGGCGATAGATATGCCGTCGTAGGTGCTTGTGCCACGACCAATCTCGTCGAGTAGAACGAGGCTACGCTCCGAGATATTGTTTAGGATGCTTGCTGACTCCAACATCTCGACCATAAACGTAGACTCGCCCTCGGATAGGTTGTCCGAAGCTCCTACGCGTGTAAATATCTTATCCACAATGCCTATGTGTGCAGCCTTTGCTGGCACGAACGAGCCCATCTGCGCCATAAGCACGATGAGGGCAGTCTGACGAAGCAGTGCCGACTTACCCGACATGTTGGGACCTGTGATGACGATGATCTGTTGCTGGTCGTTATCCAGTCGAACATCGTTCGGGATATACTCCTCGCCAATAGGCATAAGTGTCTCGATGACAGGGTGGCGACCCAGCTTTATATCAATTGTCGTCGACTCGTCGACCTTGGGACGTACATACTTACGCTCCACGGCGATGCGTGCAAACGACTGCAAGCAATCCATCGTAGCCACAACGCGGGCATCGCGCTGGAGGGTAGTGAGGTGCTTGGCGATGAAGGCGATGATATCGGCATAGATCAAGGCCTCGATCTGCAGGATGCGTTCCTCGGCACCCATAATCTTCTGTTCGTATTCTTTCAGCTCGGCTGTGATGTAACGCTCTGCACCCGTAAGTGTCTGCTTACGAATCCAGCTCTCGGGTACCTTATCCTTATGTGCGTTACGCACCTCGATATAGTAGCCAAAGACGTTGTTGTAGGCAACCTTAAGTGAGGGTATGCCCGTTATCTCGCTCTCGCGCTGTTGTAGCGACTGGAGGTAGTCCTTGCCGTGTAGGGCGATGCGTCGTAGGTCATCGAGCTCGGCAGATACACCAGAGGCAATGATGCCGCCACGCTGTATCTGGTTGGTCTCAGGGTCGGGGAATATCTCCCTCTCAAGGCGCTTGCGTACCTCATCCAAAGGGTCAATCTTAGAGGCAATGCTATGCAGAGCATCGCTATCGGTGGACTCCATAAGAGCGCGTATGATCTCTATGGCTGCCAACGAGTGCTTAAGCTGCACGAGCTCACGTGGTGTGACACGCTCGGTGGCCACACGCGAGGCGATGCGCTCAAGGTCGCTTATGAGTGCTATCTGGTCGCGCATAGCATCGGCAAACTCGCTATCCTCGACAAACTTCTCTACGATATCCTGCCTAAGGGCAATCTTCACTGTGTCCATCAGCGGCATCGCTATCCAACGCTTGAGTTGTCGGCCACCCATAGCCGTAAGTGTGCGGTCAATGGTGTCCGCAAAGCTACACTTGGCCACCGAGCCATTAGATGTGAAGAGTTCGAGGTTGCGGATGGTGAAGCGGTCGATCCATACCGAGTCGTTGCGCTCGATACGCGAGATGGATGATATGTGTGCCGTCTGGCGGTGCTCGGTGAACTCCAAGTAGTAGAGTATGGCACCTGCTGCGGAGATACCTGCTGTCATCGTGTCGATACCGAAGCCCTTGAGTGACTGCACACCAAGTTGTGATTTTAGCTTGTCGCGGTTGACACTCTCGGAGAATACCCACTCGTCGAGACGATATGTGTAGTGCTTAGTGCCGAACGACTCGTTGAAACGTTCCTCGCGGCCGCGTTGGAAGACGATCTCCTTAGGCTGGAGGTTTGATATAAGCTTGTCGACGTATGTGTCGTCGCCCTCGGCAATGTAGAACTCGCCCGTGGATAGGTCGAGGAAGGCGATACCTGTGGTTGTCTTGCCGAAGAATACCGATGCAAGAAAGGTGTTCTCCTTGCCGGCGATGAGATTCTCTCCCATAACGATACCGGGCGTAACCATCTCGACAACACCACGCTTAACCAAACCCTTGACCAGCTTAGGGTCTTCGAGTTGCTCGCATATAGCAACGCGCTCACCAGCACGTACGAGCTTAGGCATGTAGGAATCTATGGCGTGGTAGGGGAAGCCAGCAAGCTCGACATACGACGCTGCACCATTGGCTCGCCGTGTGAGTGTGATGCCAAGAATGCCGCTGGCCTTGATGGCATCCTCGCCAAAGGTCTCGTAGAAGTCGCCCACGCGGAAGAGCAGGATAGCGTCGGGATGCACCGCCTTGATTTGGTAGTATTGCTTCATCAGCGGTGTCTCAACGTACTTCTTATCCTTAGCCTTGCCACTCTGCTCCTTGCTCTGCTCTTCGGCCGGTATGTCTGCTTTAATTCTTGCACTCATTCTTCTGCTGAATGTATATGTGTATACAACCTTGCAAAGATACGAAATGCAATCGACAATTCAAAATTTTAGATCCTCCTTGACACTCTATTCGAAGAAACGATCGTCGAAGTTTACGAGATAGACGCGCTCCGTGGCTCGGGTTATGGCCGTATAGAGCCAGCGAAGCATATCTTTAGACATCGTCTCATCGCCAAACAAGCAGCGGTCAACAAATACAGCTTTCCATTGGCCGCCCTGCGCCTTGTGGCACGTTACAGCGTAGGCGAACTTGACCTGCATGGCG
This sequence comes from uncultured Alistipes sp., assembly GCA_937895825.1. GTDB lineage: Bacteria > Bacteroidota > Bacteroidia > Bacteroidales > Rikenellaceae > Alistipes. The sequence continues at coordinate 12,622 of CALBKP010000066.1, forward strand.
TTGAAGTGAGGATTTTCGCGTATGGCGCGATAGCGCTTGGCCTTAGCCTTGATATCTTCGTAATCCTTCTCCACTTCCAAGAATAGCTGGTGGCTCTGGTCGCGTGTGAGTGATGGTGATTCAGAGGCTAAGGTGTCGAGCATAACCTTTGCCTCCATCTGGTAGTCGTCGTAGTCGGGAAACTCGACGACGGCATCTATAAACCTAAAGCCGTAGAACTCTTCGAAGCGACGTATGCGCTTTAGGCGTACGACATCGCCATTGGCAACGAACGACATGGGCGACTGCTCGTCGCGCTCGGCATAGTGGTAGTTGTTCTTCACGATCATCAGCATATCGCCACTCTCGATCTCCTCCTCGGCCGAGAGGTTGTAACGACGTATACCCTCGTTATAGCGATTTGCACGTTTGTTAGAGCGTGTGATGACGATGGTCTCGTCACGGCCATAGCGGTCGTAGCAATCTTGTAGTGTCTCGAGAAGTTCGCTACCCTCAACTCGCTGGAAATCTGGGCGTGACATATCGAAGTGCGGAATCTCATATATGCGATTCTCGAGCATCACACGAAGCATCGTGGCGTTGAATAGTATGCCGGAATCCTTGGATTGACGCACAACCTCGTCCATTGTGGCGTACTCCACATCGCCGTAGGGTAGTAGTTCCGATGGTTGTAGCGCAGGGCTGTAGTCGTCACCCACGGGTGGCAGCTGAGCATCGTCGCCCACGAGCATCAGCCTACACTCCTTGCCACTACGTACATAGCTTATAAGGTCATCGAGGAGGTTGCCAGAGCCAAACGTGGCGCCTTCAGATGCGCTGGCTGCAAGCATCGAGGCCTCGTCTACGATGAAGAGAGCACCACGCTCCTTGTTGTAGTCGAGCGAGAAGCGCGACTCGAAGTCGGTGATGCTGCGCTCGCGATATATCCTTTTGTGTATGGTGAAGGCCTCCTTGCCAGCGTAGCGCGAGAGTACCTTGGCAGCACGCCCCGTAGGGGCGAGAAGTATTATTTTGATACCCAAATCGTTGAGTGCGCTGACAAGTGTGGCGATAATCGTTGTCTTGCCCGTTCCAGCGTATCCGTTTAGTATAAATATGCGCGAGAAATCATCATCCGAGAGCCACGAAGATAACTTTTCTATGATTTTTTTTTGGTTAAAAGTTGCTTCAAACGATAATTTTGCGTAAATTTGATGCGAAATATGTGTGCTAAGCATATTGGGGCATATTTTATATGTGGTTTAAAAACGATACAAACTTAATAATAAATAACTAAAATGAAAAAAACAGCCATTATTTTATTATTGTTGGCAGCCGTTGTCGGCCTTGTCTATTGGATTGGTTCGATGCTTGCAACGCCTATTCAGTTCGAGAAGCACTTTGACGAGCGTAGCCAGGTAGTTATCGAAAAGGAGGAGAATATCATTAAGCTTGTTCAGGCTTATCGTGATTCTAACTCTGAGAAGAAGTTCACCACAAACTGGGACGAGCTTGTTGATTTCGCTCTTAACGGTACGATGGAGTATCGTAGCCAGATTTACGATGAGAACAACTTGAAGAATGCAGAGATTCTTGCTGAGTTGCGTAAGGACAAGAATTGGAAGAACGAGCGCGTAGTACGTGTTGCTGCTCGTGATACCATCTTCGATGATGACTTTGGTGTATGCCGCCTCACAGAGGAGCAGATTCGCAACTTGCGTTACATCCCCTTCACAAACAACACTGAGGAGTTCGAACTCGATACAATGACCTATGAGTCTGGTAGCTACCGCACTCACCTTATCCGTTGCCACGCTCCTTTCGTGAAGTTTATCGACGTGGAGACTTACAATCAGGAGTTCTGGAATGAGATCAACGACCGTTTCAACTACTTCATCAACCACTCTGAGGCTAATGAGGATATGAAGAAGATGAAGGCTGATGGTCTTAAGGCAACTATCACTAAGAATCCTAAGTATATGATTGGTGAGGCTCATCCTATTCCTATGGATATTGAGTTCTTTGGTATCTCATTCGGTAGCCTTGAGGAGCCTACTAACGAGGCTGGTAGCTGGGGTGGTATGTCAAACTAATTATGACTAACAAATCACTAAATAAGGTGTCCATCCGTCTTGCATCGGGTGGACACTCTTTTTCTCCCGCGGCACTATGTGTCGAGGGTGATGGTATTGTGGAGGTGGTTATCTCCACGCCCAAGACAACGCTTGTGCCTGCAGAGCTCTTCGTGGCGGAGGATCCTTGCTCTTATCTTGCGGCTGTAGGCATTGCACCAGTATCTAATGAGCAGGTGGTGCATAGCGGGGTGGTCGATGGCATCGTTGCGGTCATGGCGATAAATGGCGAGTGCGTGGAGCTGTTGCGTACAAACTATGGCTCGCGACTATCGTTCATATCTCCATTGCTGGAGGATGTAGCACCAGAGCATGGTGCGCTCATAAGACTCGATACCGACGTGCTATATGTGCGAATATATGACGGTGGGTTGCGTTTCGCGGAGGCTATGGAAGTTACGGCAGATGCCGATCTGCAATACTATTTGGAGAGTATACAGCGTGTGTATGACATATATAATATGTACGCGCGCGCGATGGGTGATACAGAGCGACTAAAGCGCATAGCTGGCCGCTGCTTTAAGAATCTTGTAACAGCATAACGTATAGATGCGAATTATCAGTGGAAAATACCGTGGTAGGACAATTATGCCACCACGTAACCTTAGGGCACGTCCTACGACAGACTTTGCCAAGGAGAACCTCTTCAATGTGCTGACCAACCTTGTGGACTTCGAGGAGCTTGATGTGCTTGACCTATTCTCGGGAACGGGGTCGATAAGCTATGAGTTTGCCTCGCGCGAGGCACGCAGTGTGACCTCCGTGGAGGTGAATAGCGTACACCATAACTTTATCCGCCAGACGGCTCGCGACCTTAAGTTCGAGAACTTCTACGCAGTGAAGGCAAATGTATTTCTCTATCTCAAGAGTTGCGCCAAGCAGTTTGACCTTATCTTCTCGGATGCACCCTACGATTTGGAGGGTAGCGAGGAGGTGATACGTCTGGTGTTTGAGCGAAACCTGCTCCGCGAGAATGGATTTCTTATTTTTGAGCACTCAAAAGACCGTGATTACTCTGATTATGAAAATTTCTGGCAATTAAGGAGTTACGGCAGTGTGCAATTTTCGTTCTTTAAAAAAGTGTAATTTTCTTGAAAAAAAGTTGCGAAAAAATTTGCAGGTTTAAAAATTTGTAGTACCTTTGCATCGCAATCAAGGGGACAACCTAAGGTTGCAGAGTTCTAAAGGTTTTGGTGCGTTAGTTCAGCTGGTTAGAATACGTGCCTGTCACGCACGGGGTCAGGGGTTCGAGTCCCCTACGCACCGCCAAGAAGGATAATCGAAAGGTTATCCTTTTTTTGTGTTATGTGGTGTCGTTATGTGGCAAGTAGTCGATTGCATCGACTGACGGATGCTGTGAAGTCTCGTTCTGCGTGCAAGCCCGCAACGAGGCTTCATAGCCTCCTTCGCTTCGCGCCACTTGCCTACGGAATGAAACATGCAATTGTCGATGCGTAGGGCACTGCTCACAAAATAGGGGTTGAGCCGATAGAGTAGTTGTCTATTGCTCGACCTGCGGTCTGTGCTATCAGATGTATCGGCTCTACGGCTAAAGCCGTTCGAGTCCCCTACGCACCGCCAAGAAGGATAATCGAAAGATTATCCTTTTTTTGTGTATTTAAGGACAACAGGGACGATAGAGTCGTAGTGGGTGTTCGCAGGCGATATCAGCAAAGGGTTGATTAAGGGTCGCGTAGGGTAGTCAAAGGGTTGTTTGCGTTATGCGCTAAGATGTTCGCACCTAAAGGTGCTAAAGGGAAGTATAACGTGTTTTTTATAACCTCGTCTCATAACCGCCCCTAAACACTTAAATTATCCATTTATTACCCTTAAACTACTCTTCAGCTTCCCTTTAACTGGCTGACTTTTATGTCTAATACAAACGAAAAATGGCTGGCTACAACCGTAGCCAGCCATTATCGTTAGCAACAATCTTGTGTGATTACTCCAAGCCGAGCTCCTTCTTGATAGCCTCGATCTTCTGGTCAAGGGCTACGAGCGTCTCGTCGAACTTATCGACAGACTCCAACTTGGTCTTTACGCCGAAGTAGAACTTAATCTTAGGCTCGGTGCCCGATGGACGTACCGATACCTTTGTGCCATCCTCGGTGAGCCACTGAAGTACGTTGCTCTTGTCGTCAATACCCTCGATTGCCTTGCGCTCGCCGGTAGCGGTGTCGATCTCCTCCAACGTCTTGTAGTCGAGGATTTTAACAATTGGTGAGCCGAGGATTGACTTAGGCGGATTCTGGCGGTAGTCGACCATCATCTGCTGAATCTCGGCGGCACCATCCTTACCCTTGCGAACGACATTCACGAGGCCCTCACGGAAGAAGCCATACTTAACATATAGCTGCTGCAACCATTCGTAGAGCGTGATGCCCATAGTGTCGCGTGCCCATGCAGCGGCCTCGGCAACGAGCGTGATGGCTGCAACGCCATCCTTATCGCGTACGAAGTCGCCAGGGAGATAGCCGAATGACTCCTCGCCACCACCGATGTACTTGGTCAAGCCCTCCTGCTCGCGGATAATCTTGGCAATATACTTGAAGCCCGTGAGGCAGTTGTAGCACTTAACGCCGAAGTGCTCGGCAACAGCGTCGGGCATCATAGATGTAACGATGGTCTTTACGACGAACTCCTTGCCTGTAATCTTGCCGAGCTCCGCCCAGCGGGTGAGCTGGTAGCACATAAGGAGCACGAGGGTCTGGTTACCGTTCAAAAGGACATATTCGCCGGTACCTGTGCGGAGTGCAACGCCCAAGCGGTCAGCATCGGGGTCTGTAGCCATAGCGAAGTCTGCGCCCTCCTTCTCAGCACGTTCGATGGCCATAGCCATAGTCTTGCGCTCCTCGGGGTTGGGCGATGCCACGGTTGGGAAGTTGCCGTCGAGAACCATCTGCTCGTCGACACATATAATATTATTAAAGCCGTAGTTGCGTAGTGACTGCGGAACGAGCTTCACACCAGCACCGTGTAATGGCGTATAGACTATCTTCATATCGTTGTACTTCGCTACCGACTCGGGCGACAAAGAGAGTGCCTTGATGGCTGCGAGATACTTCTGGTCGAACTCCTCACCAAGGATGTGGATATTCTCGGGATTCTTACCCGTGAGCACCTGGTCGTTGTCGGTGATCTTGCCCACCTCGGCGATGATGTTTACATCGTGCGGAGAGGTCACCTGTGAACCGTCTGTCCAGTATGCCTTGTAGCCGTTATACTCCTTGGGGTTGTGCGATGCTGTGACCATGACACCCGACTGGCAGCCAAGCTCGCGGATGGCGAACGATAGCTCGGGAGTGGGGCGCAATGCGTCGAAGAGATAGACGACAAAGCCGTTCGATGCGAAGATGTCTGCTACGCGCTCAGCGAACATGCGTGAGTTGTTGCGGCTGTCGTGCGAGATGGCAACCTTAATCTCTTGACCTGCGAAGTTGAGCTTAAGGTAATTTGCAAGTCCTTGAGTAGCAGCACCTACCGTGTATATGTTCATGCGATTGGTACCTACGCCCATGATGCCGCGAAGGCCTCCTGTGCCAAACTCCAAATCCTTATAGAAGCTCTCGGTAAGCTCCGTGGGGTTTGTCTCCATCAACAGACGTACCTGCTCCTTGGTCTCGTTGTCGTAGTTGCCGTCGAGCCAAGCCTGTGCTTTAGCCAATACCTGCTTATCCAAATTGTTCTCCATAGTGTATCAGTTATTTTTATAGTTTGTATGTTTCGCGTCAGAAATTTCCATTATGCAAATATACTAAAAAATCCTAATATATTAATGTATCAGAGGGTTAAAATTTGCAACAAAAATTCGGCCGATTTATCCATATTAAAAAAAACGAATTTTGCAACTCTTTTTTAGGTTTATTTTAATAAAATTATCCACATCTTTGCATTGTCGAAACGCCCTTAAAGAGCATCGCTTATCGAGGGTGTCTTAGCAAAAAATGTGAGGTGAAAATATAACTTATTGAGACAGAGTGTAGATTACTGTTTCGGGGTATTTATCGCCCATTGCTAAGCGGCAAAAATTGAAGAAATGAACATTTGTTAAGAACGTAATGACGTACAACGAGACATATAAGGAGGTTTGGCAAGACTGCCTCGACAGACTTCGACTCTCTATCACCGAGGAGGAGTTTGTCAAGTGGTTCAAGCCTATATGGCCCATCGGCTACGATGGCTCTAACTTGCGTCTGCGCGTTCCTAACGAGAGCTTTGTGGTAAACATCGAGAAGCAGTATCTATCGCAGCTTAAGCCTATTATCTTAGAGCTTTATGGTGCTGATACTCAGCTTCATTACGCTGTGCCACGTGCTGCTCAGCAACCTAAGACGGAGACAACTGCAACGGCTGTACCGGAGTTTGCTCGTCCCATCGACACTGCAAAGATAAAAAATCCTTTTGCAATTCCAGGCCTTAGGCGTATAATTATCGACCCGCAGCTCAACAACAACTACACCTTCGACAACCATATCGAGGGTGAGTGCAACCGTCTGGCACGCTCGGCGGGTATGGCTGTGGCAGTGTCGCCAGGTACTACGGCGTTCAACCCATTGTACATCTACGGTGACTCTGGTCTGGGTAAGACTCATATCGTACAGGCCATAGGCCACGAGGTACGTCAGCGTCACCCCGAATTGCAGGTGCTCTACGTCTCGATGAACAAGTTCCAGGCGCAGTTCCAGACGGCATACAAAAATGGCGATATTACCGACTTTATCCACTTCTACCAGACTATCGATGTGCTCATTATCGACGATATTCAGGAGCTGACGGGTAAGGCAGGTACGCAAAACGTCTTTTTCAATATCTTCAACCACCTCCAGCTTGCGGGCAAGCAGCTCATCCTCACGTCGGATAAGCCTCCCGTGGAGCTTAAGGATATCGAGCAGCGACTGCTCACACGTTTCAAGTGGGGCTTGTCAGCCTACCTGAGCGTCCCTGATTACGAGACGAAGGTTAAGATCATCCGCGCTAAGGCACAGCGCCTCGGTGCCCACATCCCTGAGGAAGTAGTGGCATACCTTGCGGAGAACATATCGGCAAATGTGCGCGAGATTGAGGGAGCTTTGTCGTCACTCATAGCCAACGCCTCGTTCCTCGGCCGTAAGATAACCATCTCGTTGGCAAAGGATATATTGAAGGTCTACGTGAAGCTCACGCAGCGCGAGATAACCATAGATAGCATTGTAAAGATCGTGTGCGACTACTACAACATCGACATTGACACGTTCAACTCGGCAAAGCGCACGCGCGACGTGGCTCAGGCACGCCAGGTGGCGATGTATCTCTCGAAGCAGCACACCAAGGCACCACTCACGGTCATTGGCTCGTCGATAGGTGGCCGTAACCATGCTACGGTGCTCCATAGTTGCAAGGCAGTTGCCGACATGATGGATACCGACAAGCAGTTTAAGTCTCAGATTGAGGAGATTGAGCGCATTGTGCTCGGCAAAAATTAATTTCATGTGATAAGAGGTATACTTCGGTACCTCAATCCAAAGAGCGGATGGAAATTATTAAGCGTATTTCCCATCTGCTCTTTCTATTTATCGGCGCTAAATTAGACCTTTTCTGACAAGAAATTGGTCTTGAGCTACGCTTATGGGTCAGATGGGTTATGTAGGTTCGATGTGGCAGAGTATCACGTGTGGCCTTAGTCCGTTAGACTCACGGATCCCATTTAACCCATAATAAACTCATGCCTGCGAACAACCTTTCAGTAACCTTCAGCCGTAGCCATACTCTCGAGCAGGGTGTTCACCTCCTTGGGTGGGGAGAAAATTGCATTAACCTACTCTTTTTATGGTGTTGTGGATTATAGATACGTTCTTGTCTCCCCAGCTATACCGCTATATCCTGTAATGTTTTGCTCTCCTTATGCATGGCGCGAGCAAGGGTTATATCGGAAATTTTATATATCTCGCGGTCTTGACGCAAATTGTCAAAATGCGGTAGTTACTTTGCATCGTAAAACAAGATAAAACGATAATTACAACTAAAACCGCTACGACTATGGGACTTAACTACACGATCGATTGCCGCCACTGCGGCTCGCACACCGAGTATCGCGCCTCGACAACACGTCGCACGCTGAGAGTCGACGTAAACCATCTGGCCGACCACATAGACACCGAGTGCGCCATGCGCTGCCCTGTATGTCGCACGAAGCTAAACACCTCGGTAGCCGACTTTCGGGCACAAGTGAAGATAACGGTAGATGCATAGCTTTTGCTTATGGAGCAATAGGTAAAAAGTGTCGCCGATATTTCTCGGTTTGGGAAAAAATGAGTAACTTTGAGTGTTTAATGATAAGTTAAGAATAAAAAAACATGGAAATATTATGAATAAGATGAATATTGGCGATTTAGTGCCAGAGTTTAAGTGCGTAACTGAGAGCGATGCGGAGTTCTCGCTCGCCGATTTGAAGGGCTCACCTACGGTGTTGTATTTCTATCCGAAGGATAACACATCGGGTTGTACGTTGGAGGCCAAGAGCCTACGCGATGGTAAGGAGGAGCTTATGCGCCGTGGTTATAAGATTGTGGGCGTGAGCCCTGACTCGGCAAAGTCGCACCGTGGCTTCTGCACGAAGCACGAGCTTAACTTTACGCTGTTGGCCGACACGGAGCATACTCTATCGGAGGCTATGGGCGTATGGCGATTGAAGAAGATGTACGGCAGAGAGTATATGGGCATCGTGCGCACGACGTTCCTGCTGGATGCGGAGGCTCGCATCACGCACATAATCGAAAAGGTTGATACGAAGGACTCGTTTGGCCAGATAATCAAGTTGTTGGATAAGTAAAATATATTGAGATATGGCAGAGAAAGTACAGGCAAATGCCGATAAGCTCAAGGTGCTATCGGCCGTAATGGACAAGATTGAGAAGGACTTTGGCAAGGGCTCGATTATGCGTATGTCGAGCGACACAGTTACCGACGTGCCAGTGATCCCAACGGGCTCAATAACCTTGGATATGGCCTTGGGCGTGGGAGGCTACCCTAAGGGTCGTGTCATTGAGATATTTGGCCCCGAGTCGTCGGGTAAGACTACGCTCGCGATACACGCTATCGCCGAGGCCCAGAAGGCTGGAGGCATTGCCGCGTTCATCGACGCGGAGCACGCCTTCGACAGCTACTACGCTCAGAAGCTTGGCGTGGATATTGACAACCTCCTCGTGTCGCAGCCCGACAATGGCGAGCAGGCGTTGGAGATTGCCGACTCGCTCATCCGCTCAAGCGCCATCGACATCATCGTCATCGACTCGGTGGCGGCACTTACGCCTAAGGCCGAAATTGAGGGTGATATGGGTGACTCGAAGATGGGCTTGCAGGCACGCCTTATGTCGCAGGCATTGCGTAAGCTCACGGCCTCGATATCGAAGACCAAGACCGTCTGCATTTTCATCAACCAGCTACGCGACAAGATTGGCGTGGTATATGGTAACCCTGAGACTACGACGGGTGGTAACGCCCTGAAGTTCTACGCCAGCGTGCGTATCGACATACGTCGTTCGTCGGTGATTAAGGATGGCGAGGAGCAGCTCGGTACACGCACCAAAGTTAAGGTCGTGAAGAACAAGGTGGCA
>CALBKP010000067.1 GCA_937895825.1 uncultured Alistipes sp.
GGGACCCCAACATTAAAAGTGTTGTGCTCTACCGACTGAGCTACGGATTCTCCGAGATACCAATGCCTAAGCATTTGGTGGTGCAAAGATAAACAATATTTTTATTTTACCAAAATAGTAATATAAATAATTGCACTTATCGTCTATTCGCCAGCACACAACTCCGCAACCGTGGCTCCTACATAGGCGATAAGTTCACTCGGCGCGATGGCAATCTGCAGGCCACGAACACCAGCACTTATATATATACGTTCGTGCTCCAGGCAGGTGGCATGGATATATGTTGGCAATGGCTTCTTCATACCTATTGGTGAGCAGCCACCGCGGATATATCCCGTCGTAGGCAACAATTCCTTCATAGCTATTAGGTCAGCCTTCTTATTTCCCGAGACGCGAGCCGCAGCCTTGAGGTCCACCTCCTTATCTCCAGGTATCACGCACACGAAGAGCCCAGCACGGTCGCCACGCAAGACAAGCGTCTTGAATACCGTAGCGATATCCTCGCCCAATTCCTCGGCAACATGTGTAGCTGCGAGGTTACTCTCATCCACCGTATAAGGGATGAGTTCGTAGGCTATTTTCGCCTTATCCAAGAGGCGTGCAGCATTGGTCTTTTCTATCTTTTTTGCCATTATAACAATATTTAAGTATCTTTGCACTATGAGTTATGCACTAATCACAGGAGCATCGTCGGGCATAGGTCGTTGCTACGCCCACGAGTTAGCCAAGCGTGGCTACAACATCATTTCGGTAAGCAACCGCGAGGAGGAATTGCAAAGTCTCCGCGAGGAACTGTGTACCAAGTACGGCATAGAGGTTATCTGCATCTGCAAGAATCTCGCCACGGAGAGTGCCGCTAAAGAGCTATACGAGGGCTGCAAGGCCGAGGGTTACGACATCGAGATACTCATCTGCAATGCCGGCATGCTGTTATTCTCCACACTCCTAAAGACCGACCCTGCGCAACTGCACACCATTATTGACCTGCACTGCACCACAACGACGCTACTTTGCCGCTACTACGGTCAGGAGATGAAACGTCGCGGTCACGGTCGCATACTCATCATGTCCTCATCAACAGCGTGGCTACCCTACCCAACAATCTCGCACTACAGCGCAACGAAGGCCTACCTCAAGAGTTTCGCCTTCTCGCTATGGTATGAGCTGCACCGCTACGGTGTGAGTGTCACTGCCGTATTTCCTGGAGCTGTAGACACACCATTCTACAACCTCGGCGATGGCGCACGTCGTCTTTTCCGCGCACTCGGCATCATGCTTTCGCCCGAGCAGGTAGCACGTCGTGGCATCAGAGCCATGATGCGTGGTCAGCGAAGGCTAACGCCTGGTCTATTCACCAAGATTGTCGTTGGCATCTGCGCCGTACTTCCTGCCCGCATACTTGACCTTGTGCTGCGCATAGGCCCTATAAAACGACTCTTAGAGCGAGTATAACGTAGCTTAGGCCTCCACCAAACGGCGGAGCATATCAACGTTTACATCGCGGAAGTCATCGGCAATAATGTCCGCATCGGTATTTTGCAAGAAATCGCGCGTAAAGGTTGTGGCAAGGGCTACCACCTTGATACCGGCACGCTTAGCAGCCTCGATACCAGCCTCAGCATCTTCGAACACCACACACTCACTTGGCTCCAAGCCGAGTTTTGCGGCAGCCGTGAGGTATATTTCAGGGGCGGGCTTGCAGCGCGTAACCTCGTCGCCCGCAACAGCGACCTCGAAATAACGACGTATATCGCACTTATCGAGCACAAAGTCTACATTAGCTCTATATCCCGACGAGCCCACGGCGCATCGTAGGCCACACCTCTCGCTCTCAGCAAGGAACTCCAAGAGTCCTGGCTGTGGAGTTATCGTCGGAGCATAAATCTCGCGATATATAGCCTCCTTTTCGTAACCAAGCTCACGAATACCCACGCGCTCAACAATCTCGCGTGGCATAAGCTCGCCCATAATATCATCATTACCCTTGCCAAACAGACGACTAAGATCGCCAAACGAGGGCTTCACGTTATAGCGACGAAAGAACTCGGCAAATGCCTCACGATGAACCTCAAGGTTATTAACCAAGACTCCATCCATATCAAAAAGTAATCCTCTAAGCATATAATCTGGGGCTACACCCATAGTCATTACGCAACATCGCCAACGACACGTAGATGAATGTTAACCCATGGCAAAGGTAGATTTTTTTATTTAATCTTTCAACACCTTTATTTATTATTGGACGATTTACTTTGATGTTATGGCCAAAATCACTACATTTGCAAAGTATGAAACTATTCAAGGGATTGACATTGGGAGAGAATATGCTGTACACGTTGGTATGGACAGCCATATTCCTTATTCCCTTTATGAATGCGCAGTTGATGTCCGAGCATACGGTTAACTTCAACTATGTGATTATCTCGTGGGTAAAGATTGCCCCCTATTTCGTAATCTTTATCGTGAATAATAACATACTTGCGCCACGCTTGTTGCTACGTAACCGTTACTGGCTATATTCAATATCACTGCTTGCGATTGTATTTGCAATATTCGGAGCCATTGAAGTCTTCGACTTCCGCTATTGGCAGTCGGACGATTTGTATCGAAACAAGGCCTCGCTTACAGATTTAGAGTGGTACTGGAATGTGCTTATTGGCACGTTGATGGCAGGTGCTAACCTAATGATTAAGCTGTACTACCGAACGATTGAAACCGATAGACGCATGGCGCTCCTTGAGAAGCAGAACATTGAGACACAGATGAAGTATCTGATGTATCAGATCAATCCACACTTCTTGATGAACACGCTCAACAACATCCACGCGATGATTGATTTCGACCGTGATATGGCCAAGCAGAGTGTCATGGAGCTCTCACACATGCTGCGCCACGTGCTCTACGACTCAAGCGAGGAGTATACCTCGCTGGACAAAGAGGTAGAGTTCTTGCATAGCTACATCGAGCTTATGCGCATACGCTACGACGATGATGTAGAGATTAAGCTCAATGCCCCTGACATTAGCCGCTGTCGACATATCAAAATGCCACCGCTATTACTTATCGTGCTCGTAGAGAACGCCTTTAAACATGGCATCAGCTATAACAACAAGTCGTTCATCACCGTCAACATATCGGTCGATGCAAATGAGCTTAGTTGCGTGGTTGCCAACAGCCGCCACAATGCCCACAACTCGGGACATAGCGGCATAGGTTTGAATAATATCACAAAGCGACTGGACATACTCTTCGGCGACAGCTATACGCTATCTACCGACGAGTCTGATAAGAATGTATATATCGTTGAATTAGTTATACCAATTATAAAGAAATAGTATGGTTAGATGTATTGCTATTGACGATGAGCCGTTGGCACTGCGTCAGATTAAGAGTTATATCGAGCGCACCGAGCAGTTGCAGCTTGTAGCAGCATGTCGTAGCGCAATAGACGCACTGCGAGTGCTTGAGACTGAGAGTGTAGACCTAATTTTTGTAGATATAAATATGCCCGACATGAGCGGCTTGGACTTTGTTCGCGCACTCACCTCGTCGCACTACATCGTCTTTACCACGGCGCACCCCGAGTTTGCGATTGATGGTTTCAAACTCAACGCCATAGACTATCTACTCAAGCCCTTCAGCTACGATGAGTTTATGAAGGCCTCACAGAAGGCCATCTCGCTTGTCGACCTTGTACAACGATGCCATGCAGCCGAGAGTGCCGTAGCACAGAACGAGGCAGAGAGTAGCGACAAGGAGTTTATCTCTGTCAAGGCTGACTATAAGACTCAGCTCGTAAAGATTGCCGACATCGTATATCTCGAGAGTGCTGGCGAGTATGTGCGTCTGCACATCGAGGGAAGCTCTACAATCACTACGCTCTTCCGTCTTAAGAATATGGAGACAACGCTACCACAGGATGGTTTCCTTCGCGTTCACCGCTCATATATCGTCAACCTCAAGCGCATAGCGAGCTACACGAAGGGTCGTATCTTCCTCGATAACGGCGAGTACATACCTCTCGGCGAGAACTACAAGGATCGTTTCTTAGAGTATTTCGACAAGCTGAAGTAGGATATCAATCTTCTGATGCCAGCATCATTACAACAAAAAAACTCCTCGGGCACTGCGCCCCGAGGAGTTTTTTTGTATAGCATTCTGTCTATTACAAGGGCAAGAACGCGAGCAAGATACCGGCAGCAACAGCCGAGCCGATAACGCCAGCCACATTGGGGCCCATAGCGTGCATCAACAAGAAGTTGCCGGGGTTATACTGCTGACCTACGGTCTGCGATACGCGGGCTGCCATAGGCACAGCCGACACAC
>CALBKP010000068.1 GCA_937895825.1 uncultured Alistipes sp.
CCAACTGCGCCACAAACTGACGCTTCGCCATTGAGAGCTGGCGTGTGGTTAATGCGTTATCCTGCAAGCGTTTAACCTCCCTGCCGATAATCTCACGGCAACGCTCCGAGTTTTCGTGGTCAGACGAGAAATAGATACCTACTATACCCGTATCAGAGTATGGTGTGTACGTTGCCTCAACATTATACGACAATCCATATTTCTCTCTAAGCAGTATGTTTAGTAGCGAGTTTGCCGATGGACCTCCAAGTATATTAACCATTAGTGCCAGTGGCAGGCGACGCTCGTCCGAGATGCTATAACCACGTGTGCCGATTATACCGTGCGCCTGATGCGTGTGACGCGAAACGCACTCATTGAAAGGCATATACGGGGCAGGTATCTCACGCTTGAAGTCACGCACCGTAGACTCGAAACCACCGAGATACTGCTCCGCCACGCTACGTGCCGTAGTGGCCGAGAAGTTACCAATCGAGGAGAAGACCATCTGGTCGGTAGTATACGTCCTACTAACGAAACCCTTGATGGAATCTGTCGAGAAGCGAGCAATCGAAGCCTTCGAGCCAAGGATATTATGACCAAGCTCCGAGCCACGGAATATCATATCCTCATAGTCGTCGTAGATACGTTCTGCGGGTGAGTCCTTATACGAGTTAATCTCATCGGCGATAACCTCGCGCTCCTTGCGTAGTTCCTTCTCAGGAAACGTAGAGCAAAACATCACATCAGCAATAAGCTCCACGGCACGTCTGAAATCGTGGCGCAATACCGTAGCATGAAGCGTAGTATCCTCCTTCGTAGTGTAGGCATTAAGCTCGCCACCGAGATTTTCCAAGCGGCAGTTTACCTGATAGGCCCGACGACGCTCCGTACCCTTAAATAGGGCATGTTCCGTGAAGTGGGCAATGCCGTACTCGTTCTTATGTTCGTCGCGCGAGCCAGCATTTACAACAAGGGCGCAGTGGGCTACACCACTTCGCACCTGCCTATGAATACCACGTATGCCGTTCGCAAGCGTATATGTCTCAAACTCCTTCATGTCTTCGTAAATACTCTCCCGTATAACTATCCTCTGCACGCATCACATCCTCTGGCGTACCAGCGACAACTACCCTACCACCTCTATCACCTGCCTCGGGGCCGAGGTCAATAACCCAGTCGGCGCACTTGATGACATCCATATTATGCTCCACGACAACCACTGTGTGTCCACGCTCAATAAGGGCATCAAAAGCCCCGAGTAGACGACCGATATCGTGGAAGTGAAGACCCGTAGTTGGCTCGTCGAAGATAAACATTATCTTCTCCGTCGAACGCTCCTTCGTGAGGAACGATGCGAGTTTTACGCGCTGCGACTCACCACCCGAGAGTGTCGATGACGACTGTCCGAGCTTAACGTATCCAAGGCCCACCTGCTGGAGGGGTCTTAGACGCTCGACAATACGCTTACATATAGCGCACGACGTATCCTCGGAAAAGAATGCCAAAGCCTCATCTACCGACATATTTAGCACGTCGTATATCGACTTGTCGCGATACTTAACCTCCAAGATCTCTTGCTTAAAACGCATGCCGCCACACGCCTCACACTGAAGCTCAACGTCGGCCATAAACTGCATGCTTATCTTGATAACACCCTCGCCCTCACACTCCTCACAACGACCACCAGGCATATTGAACGAGAAGGCCGTAGCAGCGATGCCCGTATGCTTGGCGTAGGGCTGGTCAGCAAAGAGGCGACGTATCTCATCGTATGCCTTGATGTAGGTGACTGGGTTTGAGCGCGTAGACTTGCCAATAGGTGACTGCGATACCATCTCCACGCCCTGCAACAGATGTCTATCTACATCCAAGCCATCGTGGTCGCCAGGCATAAGCGTAGTCTCCGATAGGCGGCGTTTGAGAGCCGGGTAGAGTACATCGTCGGCCAATGACGACTTTCCCGAACCCGACACCCCAGTAATACACGTAAAAACGCCCAGCGGTATCTCAACGTCGATGTTTTTTAAGTTGTTATGTCTTACGCCACGTAGCTTAACATAGCCAGCGGCAGCACGCCTGCGCTCTGGCACGACGATAACCTTTCGTCGCGTGAGGTAATCGGCCGTGAGTGAATTCTCGGCCTTTTCTATATCCTTGGCCACACCCGAATAGACCACTTCACCGCCACAAATGCCTGCCTCGGGGCCCATATCTACAATCCAGTCGGCGGCACGCATAACCTCCTCCTCGTGCTCGACGACGATAACCGTGTTATCTAAATCGCGCAACTGCTTTAGTACGCCGATAAGCCTGTTTGTATCTCTCGGATGCAGTCCAATGCTCGGCTCATCGAGAATGTACATCGAGCCAACAAGGTTACTACCAAGCGACGTAGAGAGATTTATTCGCTGCGACTCGCCACCCGACAGCGACGACGACAGACGGTCGAGCGTGAGATAGTCGAGACCCACCTCATTCAGATAGCCTAAACGGTTACGTATCTCCGTGAGCACACGCTCCGCAGTCTTTGCGTCGTAATCATCGAGTCTAAGATCATCGAAGAACGTAACAAGCTCGCCCACGGTCATCTGCACAAGCTCCGCAATGTTTCTTCCTCCGACCTTCACATATAGCGCCTCCTTACGTAGTCGCTTGCCATGACACTCAGGGCACAGCGTCTTACCCATATATCGCGACTTAAGCACGCGGTACTGTACCTTGTGTCGCTGTGTATCGACATAGGCAAAGAAGTCATCAATGCCGTAGAAGTGCTCATTACCCCGCCACAGCATCGCCTTATCCTCCTCGCTGAGAGCGTAGTATGGCGTATGTATCGGGAAGCCGCACTTCGCAGAGTTGAGCACCAACTCCTCCCTCCAACGCCCCATCGTTGCCCCATTCCAGCAGGCAATAGCACCCTCGTAGACACTCTTCGACTTATCGGGCACAACGAGGTTTTCGTCGATACCAACAATCTTACCATAGCCCTCACACGTAGGACATGCACCCAACGGGTTATTAAATGAGAAGAGGTGTTCGGTAGGTCGCTCGTAGCTGATGCCATCCTCGTCATAGTGCGACGAGAAGGTCTCTACCCTATCTGTTATAACATGCATAACACCCGAGCCATAGCCCATAGCACGGGCTACCGAATCAGAAAGACGTGAGACAGTATCCTGCTCATGGTCAAGCACAACGCGGTCGACGATGATCATAACATCTTCGAGCGACATATCTGCGGTAACCTTAGGCATAAATTCCTCGACGAGCATCACATCGCCCAAATAACGCACACGGTTAACACCATCCTCCATAAGCGTAAGCATGCGCTCAACGATACCCTCAGATTGCTTGAGTAAAAGAGGTGCTGCAACAACAATACGCACACCATCCTCCATCGCTAAGATATGGTCTACGACATCGTCCACCTCATAACAGCGTATCTCACGACCCGTTACAGGCGAGTAAGTACGGCCGATACGCGAGAACAGCAACTTTAGATAGTCGTATATCTCCGTAGTCGTTCCCACGGTCGAACGTGGGTTACGCGATATTACCTTCTGCTCGATGGCAATGGCCGGAGCGATGCCCTCTATAAGGTCGGCATCTGGCTTCTCCACGCGTCCCAAGAATTGACGCGCGTATGCCGAGAGGCTCTCCACATAGCGACGTTGACCCTCGGCAAAGATGGTGTCGAAAGCCAATGTAGATTTGCCCGATCCCGAAAGACCAGTGACAACGACGAGGTTGTTATGCGGAATTTCAAGGTCGACATTTTTGAGGTTATGCACCCTCGCACCCTTTATCTTTATCTTATTCTCCAACTTTCTATTCAAACAGACTATTTCTTCGATTTCACTCTCAGACATTACTCCACGACATCCACCGTAGCACCCTCGACCTTCTCCAAGCGGCCGATAAGCTGTCCCGACTCACTCTCTCGTATCGATAGGGTCATGGTACAGAGGTTATCAAACTGCTGGTCAACAACACGCGGCTGCATATCCTTCACGATGCGCATAACATCGTTCATGGCGATATACGAGAACGTAACCATCAGCACCACATCCACCGTGCGCTCCACAATCTCGCACTCGGCAAGGACGAGTGCCGTAGACTCCTTATACGCCGCAATCAATCCTGGAACGCCGAGCTTTGTGCCGCCAAAGTATCGTACTACAACGACAAGACAGTTTGTCACATCCTGAGACAAGAGCTGTCCAAGTATAGGCTTACCTGCCGTTGACGAGGGCTCACCATCATCGTTAGCGCGGAAATGTTCTCCGTGAGGGCCCAAGCGCCATGCATAGCAGTGGTGCGTGGCATCGAACCATCGCTTCCTAAGTGCATCCAAGTGCTCCTTGATCTCCGCCTCGGTCTCCACCGGATAGGCATACGTCAAGAACTTACTACTCAGCTGTCGGTAGGTAACCTCCGCAGGAGCGGCTATTGTCTTATAACTATCTTGTGCCACGACGTTGAGCTACAATTACTTAATTGACGTAAACATACGATCCCAACGAATGCCACCCTCCACAGGGTCAACCGAGAGCCATACATAGGCCGCCTTACCCACGATGTGATCCTCAGGCACAAAGCCCCAGAAGCGCGAGTCGAGCGAGCCATGGCGGTTGTCTCCCATCATGAAGTAATAGTCCATAAGGAAGGTATATGTGGTGGCTGGCTCGCCGTCGATATATATCTGACCATCCTTGCGCTCGACGGTGCGCTTCTCATAGACAGCAATGCAACGCTCATACATAGCCATATTCTCCTCCGTGAGTTCAATCGTTTCACCCGCCTTAGGCACCCATATTGGCCCGAGGTCGTCGATAGTCCACGTGGCAGGCTCACCATCCGTGACATGAGGGATAAGGCTTCCCCCCGAGATAGCACCACCAATCTTCTTTAGCTTGTACTTCTGGTCATCGGCATAGGCAGCAAGCTCATCATCCGTGATGGGAAGCTCCATATATGCGCCCGTCGATGGATCAATGCCAATCTTCAGCGGCTTACCCGTAAATTCGTTAAAGTAGATATACTGACGCTTGGGCACAAAGGCCTCCTCCTCGCCATTAGCATATACTCGACCATCAACGATACGCAGTGTATCACCAGCAACGCCTACACAACGTTTGATGTAGTTTTCCTTCTTATCCAACGGACGCACCGCCACGGTGAAGTGGTCAGCGATATTCCGTCTACGCTCATCGACCGTGCGGCCAAACTGCTTATCGCGCAGTAGCTCGTAGTAGCTCATGGCCTGCATCTCCATAACGACAGTATCGCCCTCAGGGAAGTTGAACACCACTACATCGCCACGCTCAACATCACCACAGCTTGCCAGACGGCGATAGTCGCGCTGCCACGCCGTTGAGAACGATGCCTTCTCAGGGTTCAGCGGCATGGTATTGTGTACGAAGGGGAACGATAGCGGTGTCATCGGCACGCGTGGGCCATAGGCCACCTTGTTGACAAGGATATAGTCGCCCGCCATAAGCGTACTCTCCATCGAGCCCGTGGGAATCACGAACATCTGAAACCAGTAGAGTTGGATGAGTGTAGCAACCACCGCAGCAAAGATTATGGCATGTACCCAGCCATAGATCCACTCATAGACCTTAGTCTGACCCTTAAGCTCCTCCCAGACGGCATAGGCCAGCACCACGGAGAAGGTTATGATGAAAGGGTTATTCCACTTAAAGATAAGCATATGCAGAATCACGCCCACAACGAGGGCAAAGACCGCTGCACACCACAACGCCCACAGTACCTGCCACCAGCGATGCTTCTTGTACATTTTACGATGCCAGTCGCGAATGTGGTGGCCAATGTAGTAGTCATAGATGATGGGCAACGCTACAATGAGCGACCACGCAGCACCATACCAGATAGCAAAGCCTGCAACGATGATTGCCACCACCACGGCCATAAACCACGGATTGGCGAAGAAACGCTTAATAGCGCCATATATATCCTTTATCTCACTCATATACAAATTATTAAGCCATTACAACAGATCATCCATCGAGTATACGCCACGTTTATCGGCAAGATACTCACCCGCCAATACCGCGCCCATAGCCAGCGCACGGCGGTTTAATATCGAGTGCTTCAACTCGATATAGTCATCCTCCGAGGTGTATGTCACTGTGTGAATACCTGGCACCATACCCTCGCGGAACGACTCAATCTCAAGCTCGTTGCTCTCCGTAGGCTTGGCATTCACCCACTTATCCTTACGGTCGAGCTCTGCGATGATACCCTCGGCGAGGGTTATCGCCGTACCACTCGGCGCATCCTTCTTCCACATGTGGTGTGTCTCCTCAATGCGTACATCGTACTGCACATGAGGATTCATCAGCTCTGCAAGGCGGCGATTCAGACGAAACATCATATTCACACCTATTGAGAAGTTCGAGGCGTAGAATAGCGCACCACCGCGCTCCTCGGCCAATGCCTCCATCTCCTTGAGACGCGCAAGCCAACCCGTAGTGCCACACACCACGCGGCCACCCGCCATGAGTACCTTAGCCACATTCTCCGCCGCAGTATCGGGCGTTGTGAACTCGAAGGCAACGTCTATACCCGCGAGCCTCTCCTCGGTAAGTTCTTCTCGGTTTGCCTCATCAATCACTAACTCTACGCTGTGACCACGCTCCACGAGGATACGCTCAATCTCGCGACCCATCTTTCCGTGGCCTATAATTGCACATTTCATACTATACTTTATATTAAGACAAATAACGCGGTAAAGATACAAAAAAATAATGAGTAATTCATAAAGAGTAGATAGTAATTAGTAATTTTAATGGTTATATATGCCCGCAACACCGTCACCTCTGTTATCTTTGTTGACGCTGTTATCGCTGCCGCCGTCAAAATCTTTGTAGCTCTTGCTGTCTTTGTGGAATAAACGGGTTACATGGGTCAGATATGTTATGTGAACCCATCGAACATAAGGCCTGATTTGATACTATGGCCCACAAAACTCATTGAACACATAGGGTTCAGAGGTCTCATAGGACTCAGTGAACCCAAAAATTTCCGAAACTATCAGCACTCTTTGCCGAGATTATTCGCTACGCTTCGACTTTTTTTCGTACCTTTGGCCGATATTTATTTTACGATGAGAGAAGCATACAGATACATCATAACACTATGTGTTGTGGCACTCGTTGCCACGACATCCGTTGTGGCGCAGTCGCTGCCTAAGGCGGTGAGCGACTCGATATGTCACGCGCTACAACGCATCACGCTCCAGGAGGTGGCAGGTAGCTACGTCAAGGTTGAGAGCGTGCGTCTGCGTGAGCGCGGTGATAATCGCGTAGTCGAGGTACGCACATCCGTAGAGTTGGGTTACTACCCCATGCGCAGCGAGAGCATAAAGCAGATATATAGCGAGGTGCGTCGCATATTACCAGCGAGTTACAAGGGCAACACCATACTTATCTACACCAACGGCCGTCTGATCGACGAGTTGGTGCCACAGTATTACTTCTCCGCTCCCGATGCCAAGCACTTCACGCACAACGTCACAACACCCCTTATACGTCGCACAAGCAACATATCGCAGCCGACAAAGGGACTCACCAACAGGCATATAGCCCTATGGCAGAGCCACGGGCGATACTTTAAGAGTGCTACGAACGAGTGGTCGTGGCAGCGATCAAGGCTATGGGAGACGGTCGAGGACCTCTACACCCAGGGCTACGTACTACCCTACCTTGTACCCATGCTCGAGCGTGCTGGTGCTTCGGTGCTCCTGCCGCGCGAGCGTTCAACAATGCGTGAGGAGCTTATCATCGACAACGACGCGGGCATCGACCCTACGAAGTACAGTGAGCATGGCAAGTGGCAGTCGGCAGGCGTAGGCTTTGCCCACCTCCACGAGAGCTACCCCTCGGGGCACAACCCTTTCGAGGATGGCTCGTCGCGCATGGCCGCCACCACAAAGAGCGGAGCGAAGGCTGCATCGGCAACATGGAGCGGAGAGATAACCAAGTCAGGTATTTACAGCGTATATATCTCATACACAACGCTTGAGAACTCCATCACGGATGCCCACTACACGGTGCATGCCACAGGTGGCGACCGCGAGTTTAGGGTAAACCAACAGATGGGTGGCGCGATGTGGATATGCCTTGGAGATTTCTACTTCGAGGAGGGCAGCCATACGAAGCTAATAACGCTTAGCAACCAGTCATCACAATCGGGCGTGGTCACGGCCGATGGCGTAAAGATAGGCGGTGGCATGGGTAATATTCGTCGCAGCGTAGACCCCTCAATGCGCCAGTCTGGCATCGAGTACACCGAGGAGACAAGCCACTACCCACGCTTCACCGAGGGTGCTCGCTACTGGCTTCAGTGGTCAGGGTTCTCGACGGAGGTATATGCTCCGAAGCAGGGTAAGGATGACTATCGCGACGACTACATGTCGCGAGCACACTGGGTCAATGCCCTGATGGGTGGCTCGGAGCGTCTCTCTAAAGAGGAGGGCAAGCGCATCCCCATCGACCTCGCCTTTGCGTTCCACTCCGACGCAGGCGTAAGGCTCAATGACGACATCATCGGCACGCTCGGCATATACTACACGAAGGAGAACGACGGAGAGTTCGAGGGCGAGGTTTCGCGCCTACGCTCGCGCGACCTCACCGACCTCGTCATGACACAGATTGTCGACGACGTGCGCTCAAAATATGAGCCCGCATGGACACGTCGCGGCATGTGGGACAGAGCATACTACGAGGCACGTATACCGGCCTGTCCAACGATGCTTCTGGAGCTGCTCTCGCACCAGAACTTCGCCGATATGCGCTATGGCCACGATCCATCGTTCCGTTTCGACGTGAGCCGTGCGATATACAAGGGCATGCTACGTTACCTCTCAAGCCAGTACGACGTACCATACATCGTCCAGCCACTACCCATCAACAGCTTCTCTGTAGAGCTACGCGACACGAGAGCGCACCTTAGCTGGGAGCCTACGGTCGATGCGTTAGAGCCTACGGCAACACCCGACTACTATATACTATACACACGCATTGACGATGGCGGCTTCGACTTAGGAAGGCGCATTGATGCCACATATACCGACATTGAGCTCGAGGCTGGAAAGATATACAGCTTCCGCATTACTGCCGTGAACGACGGTGGCGAGAGCTTCGACTCGGAGACCTTGGCGGCATGTCGACAGAGCCGCGCCAAGGGGCGCGTCATGATAATCAACGGTTTCGACCGTGTGGCAGCACCGCTGAGCATCCAGGGCGACTCTATCGCGGGATTCTACAACCGCTACGATAGCGGCGCAGCATACATTAGCGACATATCGTTTATCGGCGAACAGACCATCTTTGACCGTAGCCTCTCGCGCTCCGAGAACGACAACTACGCCCTCGGCAGCTCGTACAACGACTACGAGACGGAGGTCATTGCGGGCAATACTTTTGACTATCCTGCCGTACATGGTCGCGCCATAGCTCGCTCTGGATACTCCTTCTGCTCGGCATCGCATAAAGCCGTAGCTGATGGCAGCATCGCGCTCAAGGAGTACGATGTCGTAGATCTCATTCTCGGCAAGCAGCGTGCAACGGCCATTGGTCGCGGCACATCGGGCTACCACTTCGAGGCCATCAGCAATGAGCTACAAGCACGACTACGAGGCTATGCCGAGGCGGGCGGAGCACTACTCGTATCGGGCAGCTACCTCCTCACCGACCTATGGCACTCGCCCACAGCTTCGGTCGATGATCGAAAATTTGCCGAGGAGGTGCTCCACGTGCGCTTTGGCGGCAATATGGCCACACGTCGCGGAGAGGCATACACCACCTCATCGAAGTTCCATCGTAAAGGGCTGGAACTACAATTTAACACCAAACTCTCAGAGAAGATATACACCGTAGAGTCACCCGAGGTGGTCACACCCGTAGGTAAGAGTGCCTTCACCGCACTGCGTTACCGTTCCAACTCGCAATCGGCAGCCGTAGCCTCACAGGGTGACAATCGCACGGTGGTAATAGGCTTCCCGATAGAGACTATCATCGACGAGGAGGAGCGTTACAACCTTATCGACGCATCGTTAAAGTTCTTACATAAGAAGAAATAACCCACACTATGGCACTATCAAGACATACCATCAAGACCCTATCAATGCCATTAGCAATGGTTATCGGAGCACTGCTCTGCCGCCCCTTAGCACATGTTGAGGCTGCCACGGAGTATATGCTCACACCGATACTTATCGCGGCAATGCTCTTCATCACCTTTTGCCGCGTAGACATACGCACCATGCGCCTGCGCCTTATCCACTTATGGATGCTCCTCGTGCAGTTCGTCGGCTCCATAGCCACATATCACATCGTAACGCCACTACTCGGCGAGACCGTAGGTCAGGGAGCTATGATATGCGTCTTAGCGCCTATTGCCATGGCAGCGGTGGTTATTGGTGGTATGCTCGGTGCGAACATCGCCACTATGGTGACATACAGCCTTGTATGCAACGTCGTCACGGCCATCGTCGCCCCGATGATCCTCCACGCCTACGGCAATGGCACGTGTACGTTCCTCGAGATTCTCAGCCGCGTAGTGCCTACGCTCATTGCTCCATTCGTAGTAGCACAGCTACTACGATGGTTAGCGCCACGCGTAGCCGAGTGGTTTGCATCGCACTCGTCGCTATCGTTCTACATCTGGCTCATATCGCTTGTCCTTGTCCTTGGTCGCACCACCGCCTTTATCCTCGACACGGAAGCCGACCCATTTATCGAGATTGAACTTGCGGCCGTGGCCCTTATTCTATGCATCACGCAATTTCTCGTTGGACGCATGCTCGGCAAGATGTCGGGCGATACCATCGCAGGAGGCCAGTCCGTGGGTCAGAAGAACACGATACTTGCCGTGTGGATGTCGCTCAACTTCCTCGACCCCGTAGCCTCGGTAGCCCCCACGGCCTATATCGTATGGCAGAACTTCGTAAACAGCTATCAAATATACAGGCGCAAATAGTTCTCCCAACAACACGACGAAGGGGTTGTCCGAAACATTTTGGACAACCCCTAAATCATTACGTTAAGCAACTATTACTTGTTCTTCTTGTCGTGCTCCAAGGCCTTGATGCGTGCAACCTCAGCCTTTGCGCTTGCCACTGCTGCCTTATGCTCGGCCTCCGTAGCCTTAACCTTAGCCTTAGCCGATACAATCTCCTGCTTGGCACGTGTGGACTCCTGCTTATAGTAAGCATTAGCATTGTCAAGGCGCTCCTCTGCCTCACTGACACGGCGCTTGTACTCGTCAACAACAGCCTTATACTCCGTCTTCACCTTGTTAAGTTCCTCGCGAGCCTCCTGCACACGCTCATTTGCAGCATTTGTGATGCGTCGCTCCTCATTGCGGATCTCCTCCAACGCCTGTTTACGATCGGCAACAGCACGATCATACTCAATCTGAGCCTCAGCCAATGATTTCTCGGGGTTCTGAGCCGAAAGGCTACCAACAGATAGCATAAGTGCTACAACAATAAATAGTCTCTTCATAACCTATATTTTTTAGATAATAACCAAATGGGTAATACAAATGTAGCAATTTTTTCTAAAATATCAAAAAAGGGTCAGCAAAATAGATTGCCAACCCTCTCAATCGAGTCTATTAGGACACTTATCGACTAAACTCAACGACAAGTGTAGACATAGGAGCGACCTTAACGTTGGTCATATCCACCTGCTCGCCACTCACAACATCGCGGCCTACGGTTAGGTCTGCCGAGATCTCGGCATAACGCTTCCAAGGCACGGTGTGCTCGCTTGCCGAGTTATTGATATATACGAAGACTACCTCCTTGTCGTTATAGCGGAAATAGGCGTAGGTATTATCGCGGTCGATGAAATGAAGCGTCCTGCCTGTGTGAATCACCTCCTTCGACTTACGCCAGTTCATCATGTGACGCGTATAGTCGAAGAGAGCCTTTTGGTCGCCATTATGGTTCGCACGATCAAAAAGGTTGACCTTGTCACCATCCCAGCCACCAGGGAAGTCCACACGCAGGGTGGGGTGTCCCTTAGAACGATCCGTAGAGCGGAACATAAGCTCATCACCATACAACATCTGTGGCATACCGCGCATCGTACACAACAGCGTATGCACAATCTTCATGCGACGCACATCGCCCTCACATACGTCGCCAATACGATCCGTGTCGTGGTTGGCCGCCATGATCATCATATTCGAGAGGTCGTGGTAGACAAAGTCGTGCGACAGCACATCGTAGACACGCGTCATACCCTGACCCCAGCCACCATTACCACTCTCGGTCATAGCAGAGCGTATAGCGTCGTGGAGCGGGAAGTCCATGATAGACCTAAGGTGCGAATCGAAGCCATCCTTGTTATAGTTGCCACCCTGCCAGTAGGCCAACTGTGGAATTGATGATGTCCACACCTCACCAACGATATTGAAATTGGGGTACTCCTCCATAACGGCTTTACACCACTCGCTCATAGGCATCTTCTCGTTATAGGGGTAAGTATCTACGCGGAAGCCATCCAGACCCGAGTACTCGATCCACCATACTGCCCACTGTTTGAAGTAGTTGAGTAGGAAAGGGTTGTCGAGGTTCATATCTGCCATCGAACTATCAAACCAGCCGCTCTCCATCTGGTAGAGGTCAGCCTTCGAGGCGTTAAAGTCCATATTCGTCGAAAATGTCCAGTTCGACTGTGTGTAACTATCCCACTTATGCACCCAATCCGCAAATGGCAGGTCGTTATACCACCAGTGTGTCGTTGAGCTATGGTTAGGCACGATATCCATGATTACCTTCAGGTCGCGCTTGTGGCACTCCTCAACGTAGCTCTTAAAGAGCTCGTTCGAGCCATAACGTGGGTCGATGCGGTAGTAGTCGCTACATGAGTAGCCATGATACGAAGCACCATTCTCGTTGTCGAGCAACAAGGGCGTAGACCAGATAGCCGTAGCTCCGAGGTCTGCGATATAGTCGAGGTGGTCGATGATACCTTGAATATCGCCACCATGACGACGGCCAGGGTTATTGCGGTTAACCTTCTC
Organism: uncultured Alistipes sp.; assembly: GCA_937895825.1. GTDB lineage: Bacteria > Bacteroidota > Bacteroidia > Bacteroidales > Rikenellaceae > Alistipes. Next base: position 13,042 of record CALBKP010000068.1, read on the forward strand.
CACGGTATCGTCAGTAGAGTCGTTCGTGGGGTCGCCATTGGCAAAGCGATCGGGCATAATAAGGTAGACAAAGTCTGCCGTAGTGAAGCTTGCGCGCTCACGCGAGCCCTCCACTCGCTCAGCAATGGTATAGGTATAGTCGTACTTACGCTTGCCGTTAGACAGGCGCAACGTATAGTCACCAGCCTTAGCGTCATCGCTCACAGCCACGTCTACGAAGATATAGTTCGGGCTATCGGCCTTATGTACAGCCGTAACAGCCACGCCCTGATCCGCAGGAAGAATCTCAACACCATACTCCGCAACACCATCGGCATTGATCATCAACTGCAACGGCGTATTCATACCCACCCACCATGAGAGCGGCTCAACGTGCTTTATCTGAAACTTAGGCTTTGCTGCTGAGGCCGAGACTACAACACCCAGAAACATAATAAGTGCTAATACTCTTTTCATAAACATCGGTTTTTATTTTACTAAAATACGGTACTGCCACGGTGCAATGTCACACTCGACATGATCGTCAAGCGATGCTCGCTCACCAGTAATTGCATCGCGGTACGTGCCAGCATATATTCCCGTGCGGAAGTCGGCGTGGATCGTATATGGCGAAAGGTTCATGATAGCCACCACGCGACTGCCCTTAACCTCACGCACGAAGGTCATAATGCAGTCCTTCGCATTGTTCTCAATCTCTATTACCTCGCCACCACGCTCACCCGCAGCCAGCGCACGCTCGCTATGTTTCAACGCCGTAAGGCGACGGTAGAGCGCCGTTACATGGTTTTCGCGGTAGGCATCCACGGGGATAGGGTCGCGGTCGAAGAACTCGAACGAGTGGTCGTAGCCCACCTCCTGACCAGTATATATCAGCGGCATCGTCGAAGGCATAAGGAAGGTCATGGCCATCATCACCTCCAATGCATGACCAAAGCGTGACTGTTCTGAACCGCTCCACGAGTTCTCATCATGGTTCGACGTGAAGCTCATACGCATAGCCTCGCGCGGATACTTCGCCCTCTCTGCATGGATGGCATTACGCAGATCCCACACCCTACGCGCACCCTTAGCTATATCACACATGATATGATGTACGTTCCACTGGTAGCTCATATTAAAGGCTCTGTCGAAGAGGTTATCCTCTTCGGCCTCGGCCAACATGAAGATATCGGGTTTCACACGGTGTAACTCCTCCGACACCTCCTGCCAGAACTCAATGGGCACAAGCATAGCCATATCGCAGCGGAAGCCATCAACCGAGAACTCCTCAACCCAGTAGCGCATAGCGTCGATCTGTCCGCGCCACACGTCGTGGTTGGCATAGTTGAGTTTTGCTGTATCGGTCCAATCCCACGGCACAAGAGGCTCCCCCTCGGCATCACGCTCGTACCAATCCGCAGGGCGCTCCGTAACCCAACGTGCATCGCGCGCCGTATGGTTAGCCACCCAGTCCAAGAGCACCTTCATACCGAGCGAATGCGCCACCGAGATAAAGGCCTTCAAATCCTCCGCCGTACCAAACTCCTCGTTCACAGCCTTATAGTCGCGTATCGAGTAGTAGGAGCCAAGCGACCCCTTGCGACCCTCAACGCCAATCGGATAGATAGGCATCAGCCACAGAGCATCGACACCTACGCTACGTAGGAACGGCAGACGCTCGATGGCGGCATTAAACGTACCCTCGGGCGTAAACTGGCGTATGTTAAGTTCATAGAGTACAGCCGAGTAGCTCCACTCAGGATTCTTGTACATCATTAATTACAATATTCTTATGATAGAGTGAGTGGCTATGATGGATGAATTTCAATGCTTACGAAGTGCCGAGTACCTCATTAAGTGTAGATAAGGATATCGAACACAAGTGTAATGCCGAAGTTCGCCATTATAGCCACTCGCCATGTATTACTTAGACAACAACATGTAACCCCATGCGCCGAGCTCAACAACATCGCCCTGAGCAAAGGTCTTTGTCTCACCGCAGAGACAGTTGTACTCGCCAGCCTCAGCCTCCGTAAGCGTTACGCTTGCAGGCTCGGCCGAGAAGTTGAACAAGCACAATACGGTATTCTCCTCGTTGGCACGTGTGAACGCGAGGACTGTTTCGGGAGCACCCTCAACATACTTAACGGGAGCTACATTCTCACCAGCAGCCAAAGCCGAGTTGTTGTGACGGAAAGCGCAGAGACCCTTGTAGAAGTCGCGATACTCCTTGCCATACTCCGTATCAACGAGCTCAACAACAGAGTCCTTCTCGAAGAACTGCAAACGGCGGTTAAGACCAATCTCCTGAC
>CALBKP010000069.1 GCA_937895825.1 uncultured Alistipes sp.
AATCAGACCATCGATGACGTGCGGCATGAAGAAGGTGTAGTTCCACGAGCTACCCTCGTGGAAGCCTATGGTGTTGGAGAAGTTAGCACCCGCCGTGGGGTCGAATTCCTCGATAAACCTGCCATCCATGCCGATAGGACGCATAGCACCGTCGGCCTTGGAGTAGTAGTTGCGCCAACCAGCAGCTCTGCGCTCCATCTCGCGGGCAAGCTCCTCGTCGCCCATCTCGCGGGCAAAGGTAGCGAGGGCGTTATCTGCCACGTAGTACTCCAGTGCGTGAGATACGGAGTTGTCGCCCGACATATCCTGAGCAAAAAGCCCCACGGGTATATAGCCGTGCTCGATATATGGGTCGATGTCGGGGCGTATGGCGTTATCCTTGCCAGGGGTTGTGGCTGAGCGCTTCATTGCCTCGTAGGCGGCATCTATGTCGAAGTCGCGCAACCCCTTGAGGTAGCTGTCGACGATGACCGGGATGGCAGGGTCTCCCTCCATGGTGAAGGTCTCGCGGCCGTAGAGCTCCCAGCGTGGCAGCCATCCCCACTCCTTAGACATGGCGACCATCGAGCGGAGCATGTCCGTCTGGCACTCGGGATAGGCAAGGGTAAGTAGTTGATGTACATTGCGATATGTGTCCCATAGCGAGAATACGGTATAGCGGTCGTAGCCGTCGGCCACGGCCGTTGTGCCCGACTCCATTGCGGGATACTCGCCATTTGCGTCGCTCAGTATGTTGGGGTGGAGCAACGAGTGGTAGAGGGCGGTGTAGAAGATTGTACGATCATCCTCCGTACCACCCGTAACGCGGATGCGGCTGAGTGCCTCGTTCCACTTGGTGTGTGCCGCCGTGCGTATCTCGTCGAAGGTGCTGTTTGCAACCTCCGCATCGAGATTCTTGCGTGCATTTTCTATGGAGGTGTACGATATGCCCACCTTGAGTTCTACCTCCGTGCCTGGGGCTACGTTGCCGAGCGAGAGAATTGCGCCGATGTCGTCGCCCATAATCTCTCGTGCGTAGCGCTCATATATCCTATATTGACCGCTGTCGCCCGGCCATGCCGCCTCGATGCCAGTCATCTCGGGTTGCAGCTTCCAGTAACGGATGCTCTCTGCTGGCTGCGATAGGCGCACGACAAAGTAGATGGGGAAGACGGCTTGGTTTGTGTAGCAGAAGGTGCCTAAGAGACGCATGCCCTCGATCTCGGTGTCACTCACGCGGCGAAGCATAGCGCCCGACTCGTTTGAAAGGGATGTGCCGAGGTCGACGATGATGTTGGCCTCACCACCCTCGGTGAAGGGGTAGCGCTCGACCGGGGCACGCTCTGTGGCCGTTGCCTCGGCGCGGATGGCGTACTGGTCGTAGGTCGTGGCGTAGTAGCCTGGGGAGGCCTGCTCGTTGCTGTATGTCGAGCCGCGGAGTGTGCGGTCTGCCTCGGCATTTCCGGTTGTGGCCATCGTGATGATGGCACCGAGCTCGGGGCAGCCCACGCCGCTCAAGGCTCCGTGGGCAAAGCCGACGCTGTACTTGTTGCGCACGTCGTAAGGTGTTGACCACCAGCGCGAGTCCTTGTCGTAGCGGTTGAGCTCAGAGCCCGTGACGTTGAAAGGCACAGCGGCCATCATGCCGTGTGGCACGACGGCTCCGGGATGTGTGGCTGAGTAGTCGGCCGTGCCGATAAACGGATCGACCCACTGCGTGTAGTCGGTGTGCTCCTGTGCCGAGAGTGTCGCACACGTGAGTAGGAGTACAAATATGGTTAGTCGAAGTCTCATCTTATTCACTAAATGTTATACCTTGATTACGACATATTACAACGTTCTCATCACTGGCCGTGTTTGTGAGTCGCACTACGTAGCCGCAGCCAGGGCTCATGCCTATCTTAATTCTGCGTATATCGCCAGTATGCCGTGAGTTTAAGATAACCAGTTCATCTCCATCGGAATATACCTCCATGTGGTTGTGGGTGACATCCTCAGGTATCTCGATGATTATCTTTCGCGACTTGTTGCCATTGAGGCCTGCGAGGTAGACGGCATCGTCGGTGCGGGCGATGCACGTGACATACTCGCCAATGGCTCCGCCGTTAATCTCGCGTGAGTGCCACGTTGTTGGTATCTCGGCGAGGAACTGCGTGAACTCGGGCTCTTTCTCGTACTCTGTGGGAGAGTCACATAGCATAGCAAGTGGTTGATCGTAAATGACGTACATGGCCAGCTGGTGGCATCGTGTACCCTGACTCATCGGGCGCGAGTAGTCGGGAGCGTAGTCCCAGCGTGGGGCGTTACGCATAGCTCCAGGGGTGTAGTCCACAGGGCCCGCAACGTTGCGGATAAAGGGTATCGTCACGTCGTAGGTGAGCTGATCGTGCTCCTTGCCGAGCCACTTCATCGTCTCAAGGCCGTGAACACCTTCGAAATTGATGGCGTTGGGATAGGTGTATTGCAACCCCGTAGGCTTGTAAATACCGTGATAATCAACGAGTAACTTATATCGTGCCGCGATTTCTGCAAGGTCGTATACAAATTTCACCATTGCTTGGTCATCACGATCAAGGAAGTCGACCTTGAAGCCCTTAACGCCCAGCTCCGAGTAGTGCTTGCACAGACCCTCGATATCGCGGTTCAGTGCCCAGTAGCCCGCCCAAAGGATGATGCCCACGTTGCGCTCAGCGGCGTAGTCTACAAGCTCCTTTATGTCTATCTCGGGGACAACTTTCATCAGGTCGGCCTCGCCCGTGACGCTCCAGCCCTCGTCCAAGATGACATACTCGATGCCGTAGCGTGAGGCGAAGTCGATGTAGTATTTATACGTCTGGTTGTTGATGCCTGGCTCGAAGTCTACACCCTCCAAGCCCCAGTCGTTCCACCACTCCCAGGCTACCTTGCCTGGCTTTATCCACGAGGTGTCCGCCAGGCGGCACTCGTCGGCAAGCTGCTCGATAAGTCGGCTGTTGGCGATGTCGATGTCGCTATCGCCGATGGCAACCACGCGCCACGGGAAGTTACGCTCGCCACGGCACTCGGCGATGTAGGGCTTGCGACTCTTGACGATGCCCTGCAACATGTTGTGGCCACCCTGCTCGACAATGTCGGGAAGGGGGGCAAACTCCGTATCTATCGTACCATCCTGTGTGCGGTTCGAGAGGAACATACCTGGGTAGTCCTCGAGGTTAGCCTCTGAAATCCAGAGGTATAGTCCGTTACGACGCTCCACGACGATAGGGGCGAAGATGAGTCTGCGCCAGTCGATATTCTTGAGTGTTGTGACCGTGTAGATGTTCTCGAACGAGGTCTCAAACTGCGTGGCGTAGTCCGACGTGGCATCGGGGCGGAAGTTTACATACGGAAACCATGCCTTATCCTTGCCGTTCAGCGCGAACTCGGCCAGCTCGTCAACGACGGTGAACTCCTTGTCGGTGAGCGAGATGAAGCGGTAGGCAACGCCCGTGGCATAGGCGCGAAGCTCGATGGCGTAGCTGCCCACGCGAACCACAGCACCATTAAACTCCTCATCCTCGATGTCTACGACCTCGGTGTGGCTGACAGCCTCGCCCCAAGTACCCTCGGAGGTGGTCATCTGAATACGTGAGGGGGATACGGCCTCAATGCCGTCGTGGTAGGCCGACCAGCGCATCGTGCCGTCGCTCCAGTCGAGTGCGATGGTGTTGCGCCCGTCGAGCGAGGTGACCTCTAAGCGGGGCTCGTGGCCAAAGGCCGTGGTGAGGGTGAGTAACAGCGTGAGTAAGGTGAGTAGTCGTTTCATAATGGCTTGATGATAAGTGTGTTATTTCTTTTCGGCGGTGGAGAGTAGTCCGCAAGCAGCCTCGATATCCTCGCCACGCGATGCTCGCAGGGTGGTCTGTATGCCACGCTTGGTGAGCGTATCGCGGAACTCGATAATTCGCTCCAACGGTGGAGAGAAGAATGGCGAGTCGGGGATGCGGTGGAAGCGGATAAGGTTGATGCGGCACTTGATGCCATCCAACAAGCGCGAGAGCTCCTTGATATGGCGCGGTGAGCAGTTCATATCCTCCAAGACGATATACTCGAACGAGATGCGGCGCTGGTGTGTGAAGTCGTAGCGACGCAGGATGTCGCACACCTCGCGAATGGAGTAGCTATTCTCGATTGGCATAATCTCTCGGCGCTCCTCGGGGAAGGGGTTGTGGAGCGAGACGGCGATGTGTACCTTCGACTCGTCGAGAAGGCGCGGGAGCGTGCGGGCAACGCCTGCCGTAGAGACAGTTATACGTGTTGGTGACCACGCCATGCCCCACTCCGAGGTGAGGATGTCGAGGGTCTTGAGCAGGTTGTCGATGTTGTCAAGAGGCTCGCCCATGCCCATAAAGACGAGGTTGGTGAGCTTGTCGCGCTCGGGGATAGAGATTATCTGGTTGATGATCTCGGTGGCGCTGAGGTGGTGTCTGAAGCCCATACGTCCCGTGGCGCAGAACTTACAACCCATGCGGCAGCCCGCCTGCGACGAGACACAGAGCGTCATACGCTCGCCGTCGGGGATGAGTGCCGATTCGATATACTCGCCCGCAGAGGTGCGGAATAGGTATTTTTTTGTGCCATCGGTCGATGTTGAGACCTTCAGCGGTGCCGATAACCCCAAGTCGCACGCCTCCTTAAGCCTCTCGCGCGAGGCCTTCGACAGGTTGGTCATAGCGTCGATGTCCGTAACGAAGCGCGAATATAGCCATTGCGCTATCTGCTTGGGAGCGAAGCGCGGGAGTTCAAGTTGCTCGCACAGAGCCTTTAGCTCGGTGGGGGTGGCTCCGTAGAGTTGAGGTTTTATGGTCTTTGTCATATGATAGCATCTACATTCTCGACTACAAAATTAGTAAAAATTAAATATTTTTCGGTCTAAAGTTATTTTTTTTGGAATTTTATATATATCTTTGCATAGTGTAGTGCGCGTGTGTGCGAGCTACTGGAGGGAGATTTTTGGTATAAGATATTAAAAACTAAAAAATTAGATATAAATGGAGATTAAGAAATCACCGAAAGCTGATCTTCAGAATAAGAGGATCGTTTTCCTATTGTTTGGTCTCGTTGTTGCTCTCGGCATCACAGGCCTTGCATTTTCAATGAATTCTAAACCCGAGGCTGGTGAGTACAAGCCACCCAAGCGTGAGACTACCGAGATGGAGCAAATCGACAACACGCGTCAGGATCAGCCCGAGACTCCCCCCGAGCAGCAGAAGGCTCAGGCACAGGTGGTAACCGACGTGCTTAACATCGTGTCGAACGACCAGAAGATCGAGACCAACATCGTCTTCGCGGAGGATGCCGATGAGTTCGACGACTTCGAGATGATCATCGAGGAGAAGGAGGAGGAGATCGTTGAGGAGGAGATCTTCATCACCGTTGAGGATATGCCTACATTCCGTGGTGGTGGCCTCCCAGAGTTCCGTACATGGGTTCAGCAGAACGTTAAGTATCCTCAGATTGCGTTGGAGAACGGCATCCAGGGTAACGTGGTTATCCAGTTTGTCGTAGGCCCCGACGGTAAGATGACCAACTTCAAGGTGCTTCAGTCTCCTGATAAGACCCTTTCGGATGCCACTATCGACGTGTTGAAGAAGGCTAACGAGATGAAGAATGGCTGGAAGCCTGGTAAGCAGCGTGGTAAGCCTGTTAAGGTATCGTTCACACTGCCCGTAGCGTTCAAGATTCAGAACTAATAGGCCACAGCGTAAGTCTTAAGGGGTTCACTTAATAGGTGTACCCCTTTTTTGAATGATTGGAAGCCTACGTAGGCATACCTATTATATATATGATGAAAGAGGAAGTACAGAAGAAGGGTAAGAGCAAGGAGCCGATGCCCACTGTCGAGGAGCGCGAGACACGTGCCGTGCTCGTCGCCGTGGTGCGCGATAGCCAAAACCCTGCAACGGCTACGGAGTACCTCGACGAGCTCGAGTTCTTAGCCGAGACCGCTAATATACGCTCGGTGCGTCGCTTCACGCAGCGACTGCCGCAGCCACTGTCGAAGATATACGTGGGCCCTGGTAAGCTCGAGGAGATAGCTACGTGGTGTAAGGAGAATGAGATCGACGTTGCCATCTTCGACGACGAGCTCTCGCCAGCGCAGACACGTAACATAGAGCAGGCGATGCCCTGCCGTATCATGGACCGCACGCGACTGATTCTCGATATATTCATGTCGCGAGCACAGACGGCCTACGCAAAGACGCAGGTGGAGCTGGCGCAGAACGAGTATATGTTGCCACGCCTGGCGGGCCTGTGGACCCACCTCGAGCGACAGCGTGGTGGTACGGGCACACGAGGTGGTGCCGGTGAGCGTGAGATTGAGACCGACCGCCGTATCGTGCGTAACCGCATATCGAAACTTAAGGAGGACCTCAAGAAGATAGACCGACAG